>NZ_JBHZDH010000094.1:0-9570 GCF_042755925.1 Lysinibacillus sp. NPDC059133
GCGTAGTGCAACGAAGCGACAGCAACAGCACCGATGTTGGTCACGAAGGCGTTATCACAGGATGTGATGGTTTTAGCCTTCGTTCCTCTATTGCTAATCCCCAAGGAGTCGCCCAGCCTCCACTCCAATCAACTTATTTACATAATAGACGTTTTAACAAAGTCATCCAAAACTTTTGGTGATGAACAAAAAAAGCCCTTCTGCATATAAACGGAAGGGCAATATTAGGGAAAAACTATTTGTTTTTTGCCTTCATTCGATTCAGCAAAAATCCACCTTTAAATGATTTAGGCTCGTAAGAAATAATAAAAGCATTTGGTTCATAATGCTCCACAATTTGAAACAATTCTGTCTCGCGATTTCTCTTTGTTAATATTTCATATTTATAGCGATTACTATCTCTACCTTCCCCAATATAAATCGTCACAGCAAAGCCTTCATTACGAAGGAAATTCACGAGCTCTTCATTTTTATTCTGCGTATTGATTGTCGCATAGACATAGCCAATCGCTAGTTTCCGCTCAATTTTAGCACCTAGAAAAATACCTAAACCAAAACCAGCAGCATAGACAACCATCCCTAAAATACTTTGGTCTCCATTAAAGACAAGAGAAAGGCCAAATACATACACTAACATTTCCAGCATACCGAATATGGCAGCAAGGAACGTAATGTTCTTCACTAAAAATATTGTACGTAACGTTAAAAAAGGCACATAAACTAATTGAAGTATTACAATCAGAAATATACTTTGCATTTGTAAGAGACCTTTCAAAAAGTAGTTTTATATTCTATAAGTGCGTTGCCTTAACTAACTATTTTTATTAAGTAGACGCTGATTTCCGCTGGTGAAAGTAGAGCACCTCCCCGCTACAAATAACACTCACAAGCCAGATATTTATAAATGTATGTTCAGACATTGCCTTGCATTCTTCTCAACAATTATGTCTCGGCATCGTCCGAAATCCGTTTGTACAAAGAACTCCCACCCCATTCCCTAGATTCCCTAACAATTTAAATTTAAACATCTACTTTTCATAAAAAAATGCCACCTACTATAAAAGTAGATGACATTTTGTGTATTATAGAAATCCTTTATGCTTCGCATGCATCAGGTCTTCCTTATGCTTTGCCCAATCATGTTGAACAAAATATTGCGGATAATCGCAGTGACAGAACCAAAAGGACAACTCCGAAAAGAAGTGCCCCATTTTAAATGACTAGCAATCCGAATTCATCGGTACTTTCTTCTTTATTAGTTCATCTATGTAATACTCTTTTAGCCAAACTTCTAATTTCATTTTTTCTTCTGAAGACATATGTGCCTCCATAGTTACTTGTAGTTCTTCAATAACTTCTTTAGCAGTTTTTAAATTCATTTATAACCCTCCTTTCTATAAGGTTCATAATATTCTATATTCATTTGTATTACAATACCCAATTTTTACCATAAACTACTGCACCTGTAAGTTCAATAAGACACAACTATCTCCTTTTACCTTCTAAACCGCCATAATAGGCAACTATCTTTCTTAACTCTTCAAACGAAGATAACAAATAGCTTTGTTCACTTTCAAATTCAAAATGTAGTTTATTTTCTTCACTCAAAAACTCTTGGAAATACCCTTCTATAGTAATTTGCCCCAATCGATTAAAATGCATTTTAAACTCAATATTAGAAGTTGAGTCTGTAAAAGTCACACTTCCATTCAATTGCTTAAAACATTTCTGAAGTTGGATAAAAAACGTATAGATCTGACCAGTTGAAAACCATAGTTCTGCATCTTTCACAAAATAGTTACCACTTTTTATATCAATTTTCCCTTTAACTTCGTATCCACCCAAATAACTAGTTTCATTCGGAAATCCAAATACCTCAATGATTTCTAACCGAATAAATCCTTGTTTGCCTCCTATTAAAAACGCATTCATTCATATCATCTCTTTTCAAAATATAACACTGACTTCTTCCACTAAACTTTATCTTTAGAAACACTGCGTTCCTCTATTTCAGCGGGTGTTTAGACATCCGCTGAAAAGTGGCTTAAATCCGCATTCATCTCACCACTAATGACTAAGGTGACACCACACTAAAATTATATCCTCTTCTATTATACTGTAAGTCATAAAAGCAGTTTAAAAGACAATGTATTGACAAATGACATCAATAGTGTAAAATTACACTATGTTGGGTAATTGACTCAAATAAAATAGTTTAAGAGCGAGGTGCTTGGAATGTTATTATTCTTATTAAAATGTATATTACCTTTTATCTTAGTAACACTGTTATATATAATTAATATTATTTTCTTATCAAAGAAAACGTTGAATAATATTAAAATGTGGAAAACCTCGATTTTAGTGGTCAATATCATTGCGTTATGTTTAAGTATTTTAATCGTTTTACCATCAATTGCATTAATCACCGCGATGTCTTTAGGCACAGGTTCTACCTTAAATATATTAGAGGATGATTTTAATTTAGAGGCAGCCACGCTTATACTGTTGAGCATTTCTAGTTTTATATATTTCTTCGTTACAAATATTGTATTAACTGTTTTAACAGCTAAAAAGCAATTCCGTCAGGGGTAACTTGTTCCATGAAGAAGTCTTACTGTAGAAACAGCCTTTTTTCCGCATAAAAAATGCCACCTCCTTAAATCTAAATCAATAGATAAAAGTAGGTGGCAATATTCTTTTCATCAAAATATATAAGGTATTAGATGAATGTTCTTAAATTATTTACTTCAAACTTCTCCATGCATCGGGTCTTCCTTATGCTTTGGCCCAATCATGTTGAATAAAATATTAAGGATAATCGCTGTGACAGAACCACAGACGATACCGTTAGATGTTAGAAGAGATACACTTTCTGGTAGTGCATCAAAAATCCCCGGAACAACCGATACACCGACACCAAGGCTGACTGCAATTGCAGCAATCATGGCGTTTTCCGCTGACTCATTCATAACAGGTACTAGCATGCCCATACCTTGCGTAATTACCATACCGAACATCGCAAGCATTGCCGCACCAAGTACTGGTGTTGGAATAATCGTTGTTAATGCTGCGATTTTTGGTAGGAAGCCAAGTGCTACTAGTAAGCCACCTGTAATGTAAATGACTTTGCGGTTTTTTACGCCTGACATACGCGTAAGTCCCACGTTTTGTGAGAATGTTGTATATGGGAAAGCATTGAAAATACCGCCAATCACAGAAGCAAAACCTTCAGAACGATACCCACGTGCTAAATCTTTTGAATCTAATTTTTTCTTACAAATATCACTTAGTGCAAAATAGACTCCTGTTGATTCTACTAAAGAAACCATTCCTACAAGCGTCATTGTAATAATTGCTGTAGGGTCGAATGTTGGCATACCAAAGTAGAATGGCTGAACCATGTGTAATACGTCAGCATCTGCAACTGGGCTAAAATCAACCTTCCCCATAAATACTCCTAGGATTGTCCCCGCAACTAATCCGATTAAAATGGAGATTGCACGGATGAAGCCTGTAGAGAAACGATAAACAACTAAAATAATGGCTAATGTAATGAACGCTAAAGCTACATTCGAACCCGATGCAAAGTCTTTTGCGCCTTGTCCACCTGCCATATTATTTAAAGCTACTGGTAATAAAGAGATACCGATAATCGACACGACCGAGCCTGTAACAACTGGCGGGAAGAATTTAACTAACTTACCGAAAAAACCTGCAATAATCATAATGATTACACCTGATGCAATAATAGATCCATAAATATCAGTAATACCTTGTTCAGGATTAGTACCGATTGCAATAATCGGACTAACCGCTGTAAATGTACAGCCCAGTACTACCGGCAAACCAATACCGATAAATTTACCTGAATACACTTGTAAAAGCGTTGCGATCCCACACATCATAATGTCAATCGCTACTAAATACGTCATTTGTGTTGAATCAAAACCAAGTGCCCCACCGATAATCAGTGGCACTAAAATGGCACCTGCATACATCGCAAGTAAATGTTGAATAGCTAGCGTCGTCGATTTAACGGTATTCATTACGCATTAGCCTCCGCAGCAAATGTTACTTTGCCATCCTCAAGAGAATCTACAATTGCTAATGATTCCACGCGAACCCCTTGCTGGCGTAATAATTTCCCACCGTCTTGGAAGCCTTTTTCAATAACAATGCCTACACCCACAACATTTGCACCCGCTTGTGCTGCGATATCAAGCAAACCTTTGACAGCTTCCCCATTAGCTAAGAAATCATCTACGATTAGAATGTTATCATCTTCATTTAAGAAACTACGTGATACTGAAATATCATTTGTTTCATTTTTTGTGAAAGAATGTACTTTTGAATTATAAAGATTATCTGATAGTGTTAATGATTTACGTTTACGTGCAAACACTACAGGAGCACCGATTTCAAGCCCTAGCATAACAGATGGTGCGATACCTGAAGATTCGATCGTTAATATTTTTGTAATGACTTGATCCGAGAATCGAGTCGCAAACTCATGACCAATTTCTTTCATAAGCATTGGGTCAATTTGATGATTTAAAAACGAGTCTACTTTTAATACAGATGAAGATAGAACTTTACCTTCTTGCACAATTTTGTCGTGTAATAACTTCATTTCTTTTAAATCCTTCTTTCTTATAAATAATTTTTTATGAGCAAATAACCGAAAGTGCCGTGCTAACGCAGCGTCAGTAATACGATGTCGTTGTCACAAAGGCGTTATCATAGAAGAAATGCTCATTTCAAGTAATAAAAAACGCTGAATACTTTGATTCCAGTCATCTACGAGTGGAGCAAAGCATTCAGCGTAAAAACGTCGAAACGAATAGAAAACATCTTATATAAAGTCTTCTAAAGCATTGCTACCCATAGTCGATTTTTTTACGGAAAATCGGTAGAGACTCGCGAGCCATATTCTCGCTATTATATGAGTGAAATAGTATTAAGCTGTAAGAACTTCCTTTTATTAATACACCTTGGCGTTATTTCCAAAAATGGCACTTTATTCGGCATGTGCTTGTTTCTCACACTGAATAAAGTCTGTTTTTCGGAATTTACTATTATTTTACTAACTTTCAATTGCAAACGTTCGTGTTTTACAATCAACGTAATGATTATATCAGACAATTTTCGAGCTTGCTAGTCATTATTTTGATAAATGGAAGGGCACTGTCATAATGACGATATTTCTGTGAAATAATAGCGATGCGCGAATTAATAGACTCGATTGATTGTGTAACATATGATGCCACCCTTTTTTCGGTAAAAACTGTGGAATGACAACCGTTACTTGATGGCCTGTTTTCATACATTGATGCTCAACCTTATCAATAAATTTCATCAACGGCTGTGTAATACTTCGATATGGTGAGTAGTATGTGACGAGCCGTATATTTGGCTGCCAAGCTTTCCATTTCTCCTCAAATGCTTTTGCTTCCGCTTGATCGAAGGCTACATAAAAGGCAATAATTTTATCAACGTTTAATGACTGCGCGTAATACAATGTGTTTTCGACTACTTTCGTAATACCAGCAACAGGGATAATGAACACATTCCCCTCCACATCCGGTAATTTCTCATTATCTAATCTTAGTTGTTCACCGACTGTTTGGTAATGCTGTTTAATACGGTGAAACGTCCAAATAATAATTGGTAAAAAGATAAACACTGGCCATACCTGAGGCAATTTTGTCACAAAAAACATCATCGCTACAATAAAGGAAATGATCGCTCCAATCGTATTGATTGAAAATTTAGCAATCCAACCTTTTGGCTTTTCACGCCACCATTTTCGCATCATTCCAGCCTGCGCTAAAGTAAATGGAATAAACACACCAACTGCATAAAGTGGAATCAAATGCTCTGTTGTTCCATCAAATAAAATGATTAAAACAATGGCCGCTAAACCAAGCATCATAATGCCATTTGAATAACCAAGTCGATCCCCACGAATCTGGAATATTCTTGGGATAAAACCGTCCTTCGATAAATTGACAGCCAGTAAAGGAAAAGCCGAATAACCTGTATTCGCAGCAAGTACTAATATCATCGCCGTTGTTCCTTGTACTATATAATAAAAGATATGACGACCTACACTTGCTTCCGCTATTTGTGAAACAACCGTTTCTTTCGCATTGGGAGCAACTCCATAAAAATAAGCTAAGCTCACAATACCAATAAAGAGCACTGCTAAAATACCGCCCATAGCTAATAATGTTTTAGACGCATTTTTCGGCGCTGGATCTCTAAAATTAGGAATAGCATTTGAGATTGCTTCAACACCAGTCAAAGCTGAGCTTCCTGATGCAAAAGCCTTTAATAATATAAATAGACTGATACCTGCAACTGATGTACCGACCTTTGGATGCAACTCTGCAGGAACTTGCCCTGTTACTATGTTATAAGCCCCCACTCCGATTAACATCAGCATCACTATCACAAACAAATAAACGGGATACGCTAAAATGGATGCAGATTCTGTGACACCACGCAGGTTTAAAAGCGTTAAACATATAACGAAAAACACCGCGATTATTACATTATAGGGATGTAGACTTGGAAATGCCGAAGTAATGGCATCCGTTCCAGCCGATACACTAACCGCAACTGTTAAAATATAATCGACAAGCAATGATCCACCAGCGACTAGACCCGCATTGACACCTAAATTTTCCCGAGAAACTACATATGCTCCACCACCATGTGGATACGCATAAATAACCTGACGATACGAGAAAATAAGTGCTGTCAGTAACACAATTACCCCAGCAGCAATCGGTAGAGAATACCAAAAGGCAACAGTGCTTACTGTCATAAGTACAATTAAAATTTGCTCAGGTCCATACGCTACTGATGACAAAGCATCGGACGATAGTATGGCAAGTGCTTTTGTTTTACTAAGCTTTTGTTCCCCTAACGCTTCAGATCTCAATGGTTTACCGATAATATAACGTTTTAATGAGGATTTCATAGTCAACACCTTCTAGTTTCATAGAATGTGTTTCGCATTTCTAAATCGATTACACTTTAGCATAATCGGTTTTTGTGCTGTTCAACGGGGTCTTGTTTCTTCTTTAGAATGAAGATAAAAAAAGTCTACAAGTCATCACTAAATAAGACTTGTAGACGTTCATTCGTCTGCCAAGCTCCACTTTTCTGCTCTTAACGCTTACGAGGTTAGCTGTCGGATTCGGGCCTGAGTAGCCCTACCCCTCAATAAATGAAGAGATTCACCCCAAGGATTATCCTATGTGTAATCCGTAAAAATTGGGTCCCCCGCGTCTAATTGCTTCAGCGATTTAGAAATTTGAAACTTTTATAATGATGTCATATTACGCCTGTAATTAAAAAAAGTAAAGATGAAAATAATGCTTACAAAAAATTTTTTCACTTGATATTTTGAACATTTTTATTTAGACCCAAACCATAACGTGTTGTTGATTTCCGCTCCGATTGGGTGTTTTCCAGAGGGCGTCCGATGAGCTGCCTCAATCAACTTATATACATCAAACGTCATCCCAAACTTTTGATGATAAATTCTTATTTGAAGAATAATGTTTTAATACTAGTAGAAAATATGTGAATACCCGAATTGAAAATCAATCAATTATGCCTCGGCATAATTGCGTCCGGAATCGGCTTTTGACCAATACGATGTTGGTCCCAGGCGTTTTCATAGGATGTGAAGTTCTTAGCCTGAGTTCCTCTATTTCAGCGGATGTTTTTTTGCGAAAGCGCAGTGCTAACGTAGCGGCAGCAACTGGTGTTTGGACACCTGTAGCTGACGCTTCGCTTTCGCTACAAAAAACACTCGCTGAAAGAAGTTAAAAAAGCTACCTTATAAGTATATTCCTACGTTTAAAGAAGCTAAGTACATTCATCCTTGGGTCATTTTCAAATGAATCGAATATTCTGCTATGATGCTTCCATACATTATACACAACGGAATTCTTCCTTTAAAATTGATTACTATATCAAAAACATTTCGAATTCCGAAAAAAATTGAGCAAACATCTTCACATTTTTTAGTTCTAGCGATAAAATAGGAATATATCATTTTCCTGCAGGAAACTTTATTTCACCTGTGATACTTTTTGAAATGAGGGAACAACATGGTTTACAAACGAATGCCAAAATCGTCTGCTGAGGCGGTTTTAGATGGAGATATAACAGGCTGGCGACGAATTTTACCGTTTCTTGGCCCAGCATTCATCGCTGCAGTTGCCTATATTGATCCAGGCAACTTCGCAACAAATATTACAGCAGGTTCACAATATGGATATTTACTACTTTGGGTAATCGCCTTTTCCAATTTAATGGCGGTGTTAATTCAATCCTTATCGGCAAAACTTGGTATTGCGACAGGCAAAAATTTACCTGAAGTAGCACGTGAACATTTTTCTAAAAAAACTTCTATTTTTTTATGGATACAGGCAGAATTGGTCATTATTGCAACAGATCTTGCAGAGTTTATCGGTGCTGCACTAGGGCTGTACTTGTTATTTAATATTCCAATGTTACCTGCAGCTCTCATTACAGCTGTCGGCTCATTTGCTATTTTAGAATTACAGCGCAGAGGCTTTAGAGCGTTTGAAGCAGGTATTTCTGGCATGGTACTTATTGTCGTATTAGCATTTGCATTTCAAACATTTTTAGCTCAGCCAAATTGGGGCGAAGTAACAATAGGCATGTTTACACCGCGCTTTGATGGAGTAGATTCTATTTTACTTGCAACGGGTATTTTAGGAGCAACTGTCATGCCACACGCTATTTACTTGCATTCTTCATTAACACAAAATCGTGTCGTTGGCCGAAATGATGCTGAAAAAAAACGTATATTCCGTTTTGAGTTTATTGATATAATCATCGCGATGATTATTGCCGGTGCCATCAATATGAGTATGCTTGTTATTGCCGCAGCAGTATTCCATACACAAGGCGTAGTAGTGGAAGATTTAGATATTGCTTATAACGGTTTAAAAGAGGCGCTTGGTCCGATGGCAGCAGTGTCCTTTGGTCTTGGACTTCTCATTGCAGGTCTTGCTAGCTCTTCAGTCGGTACACTTGCAGGTGACGTTGTGATGCAAGGTTTTATAAGAAAGAAAATTCCGCTCTACTTACGTCGAGCTATTACAATGATACCTCCTCTGGTTATCATTGCATCTGGAGTTAATGCGACTTATGCGCTTGTCCTAAGTCAGGTTATTTTATCTTTTGGTATTGCATTTGCTCTTGTACCGCTTGTAATGTTTACAAGTAAGCGTGATATCATGGGAAGCCTTGTTAACCATCGTATGACAACCATATTAGGATGGATTGTCGTAGTAATTGTAGTTACTTTAAATCTTTATTTATTATGGCAAACAGTATTTGGTTAAAAAAATGCCAGACACAAAAACCTTGATTTGGTTTTGTGTCTGGCATTTCTACATGTACGAGGCTTACTCCATAACGTGTGGTTGATTTCCGTTCCGACTGGGCGCTTTGTTGTTGCTGTCGCTTCGCTTTCGCACAGATAAAACAATTGTTGCTGTCGCTTCGCTTTCGCACAGATAA
>NZ_JBHZDH010000095.1:0-8761 GCF_042755925.1 Lysinibacillus sp. NPDC059133
CACAAGGCTTTAGGAGTTAAAAGCAATTAACGTGGAGTTCGCACCAATCGCTTGATACGAAGGGTATTCTGTTATAAATTTATGCTTCTATACAGATTTGTATAGTTTTGTCTAATTTTTCGTAACAGTTTAGTTACCCATTTCAATTCCCTCTGCTCCCAGTGCATGAGCTGCCATCCAGCCACGGCCATTACCAATACCACCAGAAGCAATAACAGGTATTTTCACACTATCTACAACCTGTGGCACGAGCACCATCGTCCCTATATCATCGCGTCCAAGATGACCTCCGCCCTCTTGCCCAACAACCATAACAGCATCTGCGCCTAGTTCTTCCGCCTTTTGAGCTTGTCTACGTGCAGCAACAAGAACTAATTTTTTAATATCCGTTCCTTCCAAAATATCAAAAATAGGTGCAGGATTCCCGCCAGTCATTGTAACCACTGGTACCTTTTCTTCCACCGCAACGCGCACCATATCCTCATAACCAGTGCCATACATACCAATTGCAAAATTTACGCCAAACGGTTTATCCGTTAATGTTCGTACTTTATGAATCTCTGCGCGCAATAAGTCAGGATTCCGTAAACTCATTGCTGTTATTTGCCCTAGCCCCCCAGCATTCGACACCGCTGCTGCTAAATCAGCATAGGCTAAATAGGCCAATCCCCCTTGAATAATTGGGTATTTAATATTTAAAAGCTCCGTCACACGTGAATTCCAATTCATAATACCTCCCCTTTCCTAGAATACTAATTTCTCGAAATTATCAAAAAATCCTTTTATTTTTATTTTTTTCTGTAAAGTCTATTTTTTCTTGCAATTAGGTGCTATAATTCATTTGTTTTCTTACATATTAAAAAGTGAGGTGGTACCTGCGTTGTCACAACTAGAGACTCCATTGTTCGACGTATTACTAAAACATCGGAACAGACATCCAATTCAGTTCCATATTCCAGGCCATAAGAAAGGGCAAGGTATGGACCCTGCGTTCCGAGAATTCGTCGGCGACAACGTTTTATCAATTGATTTAATTAATATTGCTCCACTAGACGATTTACATTCACCGAAGGGCGCCATTAAAGAAGCGCAAGCACTTGCTGCCAAAGCCTTTGGTGCTGATCATACATTCTTTTCCGTTCAAGGTACTAGTGGCGCCATCATGGCGATGATTCTGACCGTCGTCGGTCCAGGTGATAAGATTCTAGTACCACGGAATGTTCATAAATCCATTATGTCGGCGATTGTTTTCGCTGGAGCAATCCCGATTTTTATTCATCCCGAAGTAGACAGTGAATACGGTATTTCTCATGGAATATCGCCTGAAGCTGTTGAAAAAGCTTTAAATGCTTATCCAGATACAAAGGCAGTTCTTGTTATTAATCCAACGTACTTCGGCTTCTCAGCAGACTTAAAGCGTATTGTCGAAATCGTCCATAGCCGCAATATTCCGGTAGTTGTTGATGAAGCACATGGTGTACACATTAAATTTCATGATGATCTTCCATACTCCGCAATGGAAGCTGGTGCTGATATGGCTGCAACAAGTGTACATAAGCTTGGTGGCTCTATGACTCAAACGTCTATTTTAAATGTTCGTGAAGGACTTGTTTCTGCAAAACGTGTACAAGCTATCCTGTCGATGCTAACAACGACATCGACATCTTATCCATTACTTGCTTCTCTTGACACAGCACGACGTCAGCTAGCAATCCATGGTTATGATTTAATTGGTGATGCACTTCGCTTGGCAAAAGATGCACGTAAACGCATTAACCAAATTCCACATATAAAATGTGCTGGTAAAGAAAAATTAAATTCATCAGCAACTTATGATATGGACCCTTTAAAGCTACTAATAAGTATTAAAGATTTAGGCATCTCTGGTCATCAAGCTGAAGAATGGCTTCGTCACAATGCAAATATTGAAGTAGAATTATCGGACCTATACAATATTTTATGTTTAGTGACATTAGGTGATACAAAAAAGGAAATTAATCTCCTTATCAATGCCCTTAGTCGTATGTCAAAAGCATTCGATTCAGAAGCTGCTATTACTGAAACAATGGTCAATGTTCCAGAAATCCCTGCACTTGCTATGTCACCACGTGATGCGTTTTATGCAGATACTGAAGTTGTCCCTCTTGCAGAAGCGGATAATTGTATTTGTGCAGAATTCGTTATGGTATATCCCCCAGGTATTCCGATTTTTATTCCCGGGGAAATAATTACACAAGAAAATATTCGCTATATTCAGATGAATATTGAAGCTGGTTTACCTGTACAAGGACCTGAAGATACAACATTAAAAACAATTCGCGTTATAAAAGAACGTAAACCTATTATTTAATGGCAAAGCTACCTCAGAAAGAGGTAGCTTTTGTTCTTAGACTGAGTTCCTCTATTTCAGCGAGTGTTTGGACACCCGCTGAAAGAAATTAATAATGATAATAGAACCAAGAAGAGAACATACCAAATATAGGAAAAACAAGCCACCAATACCTCCACAAAAAATCACCAACAGTTTTATGATCCGATTTATTTGAATCAGAGACAACTGGTGTATGATATTTTTCTTCCCCAGTAATAAGCTGATCTAAAGAAATTTTATATAAATCACTTAACCTTCTTAAATTATCAATATCAGGATAGCCCTTTCCTAACTCCCATTTTGAAACTGATTGTCTTGAAATATTTAAAAAGCCTGCGACATCATCCTGTGTATAATTATGTTGTTCTCTTAATTCCTTTAAACGGTTTTCTAAATTCATTGAATTTCACCTCCAACTTATCGTATTTTGATCAAATAATAATGGATTACTACACTTTATTCTAGAAGTTGCTATTTGCTAATTCGCAACGCATAGTTGCTTTCATGAACTAAGCAAAAAATTCGATTCTAACGCTTACATCACTTACAATATTTAGTAAGGAGTGATGAGAATGAACACGTGGGATCAACGATTCAACACAATCGAATATGTTTATGGTGAGAAACCAAATGCATTTATAGAAGACTATGTACACTATTTGAAAGATTATCCAAATGTGGCTGCATACGCAGAAGGTGAAGGTCGAAATGCAGTATTTTTAGCTTTACAGGGCCATACAGTAACTGCCTTTGACTATGCTGAAAGCGGTCTTGAAAAAACAAATCAGCTCGCAGAAAAACATAATGTAACAGTTCATACAAAACTTACTGACCTACTTCAAGATGAACTTCCAGTAGAAACGTTTGATGCTGCTATTATGGTGTTTGGACATTTTCCTGTTGAGCAGCAACAAGGGGTGTTTAAGCGGATTGTCGATTCTGTAAAGCCTGGCGGTCGTATTATGATGGAACTTTATTCAATTTATCAACTACCATACGACTCAGGTGGCCCAAGACAGCTTGATTTTTTATATGATCCATTGGATGTTCTAAAATGGTGCCAACCTTATAAAATCATCCATTTTTTAACAGGCGAACAAGTGCGAAATGAAGGTAAACTCCACACAGGCCTTGCTCATACCATTCAGATTATTATCGAAAAAGTTAAAAAAGAGGCGGGGAATTAGCTCTTTGCGAAAGCCGAATTACTTTCAAATAAATTAAGCACTATATTTAGAAAACCCGAACAATGGCAAAACACCGTATGAGTGCCTTGCAAATTTGTTCGGGTTTTACTTTAGCTAAAATACTTTTGTCCCAGCCTCTTTGTCACAAAAATAAATAAACAAATAGTGGACATAGAAATGCGCCAATAATGGCAGTTAAGGCCATAGATAACGAGCCTACTGATAATTCTTGTTCTCCGTATTCTCTTAATTTAACAAGTCCAACACCGTGTGAAGCGCTACCTACCGCAACACCTCTACTAACGGCGGAGTCAATTTTTCCGTATTTAATGACTAACGGTCCTATAATAGCGCCTACAAACCCCGCGAGCATTACAAGTACAGCTGTTAATGGTGGTATGCCGCCAATTGTCTCACTCACTTGCATACCTACAGGTGTTGTTAACGATTTAGGCAAGGCCGTCAGCAACCAGCTTTTATTGACACCAATCCATTTCAACATAACAAATATTGTCACTAAGCCCGTAATCATGGCGATAAAAATGCCTGATAAAATAGCATATTTATATTTCATAATAATCTCACGCTGATTATATAGAGGATAAGCAAGTGCTACAACCGCTGGACCTAGCATTTTTTGAAGCCATTTCCCTCCCTCCATATAAGTAGAATATGGAATATTACAGACTAATAATAGAACTGCACTGACGATAGTTGTCGTCACTAACGGAATCATTAAAGGATGAGGGAAACGTTGATAAAGTTTTGTAAATAATACGAATAACACAACGGTGCCAACGACAACAATAATTTCAGTCAACCGTTAATTCCCCCTCTCCTTCTTCTACAATGGCTTCTGTTTCTTTTTTAGTCAGCTCTTTTTTCTCAACAATTTGACTAAGTAATCCCGTAACATAAATAGAGATTAGCGTGCTGACTATAACGGCTAGCATAATCAATAGACCAGTTGTTGAAATAAGTTCAGGGTAGTCAATCACTCCTACAGTTGCAGGAATGAAAAATAAGGTTAATACGCCAATTAAAAAGCCTGCTCCATCTTGAATGTATTCTACTTTAATTATTTTCAAATGGAGTGAAAGTGCTAATAATAGTAATCCAATTACACTTCCCGGAAGAGGTACATGTAGTAAAGCAACAATACCGATACCCATGTAATAAAAAATATTGAGTATCCCAATCTGAACAATAATCCGAACAACTTTCTTTAACATCGCAGCATAATTCTCGTTCAACATTTCGCCACATTTCACCCCCCATTACGTTCATTCTACAACTGCAGGAATTTTCTGTCTATTGTAATTTTAGAAAAACAATAGAAAAAAAAGGATTGCTCCAAAACTTTTCTATTGGGTAATTACTTAAGAAGCTGCTCTGATAAACATATTACTGGACATTCATTTTAAAAAAGCACTTCCTAAGTATTTTAAACAAATAGGAAGTGCTTTTTTATTAATTATTTTTGGGGGTGTTTCATATCATATGCTTTCCAATTAGATTTCGAACTTTCTTTTATCAAATACAGGTTATCGTAAAATCCATTGTGTGAAGATACCACACTGTCGTAAGGTTTGCGATATTGAGAAATAAGGAGGTATTCACTACCTTTAAAACTGTAATATTCTACAGTAGGTTTTTTCACGTATTTATTTTCTAACCAAGAATAAATAAAGATTGTGTTTGGATTTGCCGCAATGTTATCGGTGCCTCTAAATATATATTTGTTTTCCCAAGGCATCATATCTTCTTTAATGTATTTATCAATATATCCAGGTGTGAATCCAGGAGATAAGATATCAATTATTTCTGCCTTTGTGAAGTAAAAGGTGTCTCCAAGCCTTATCTTATCTTGAATTTCGATTAGACCATCAACTATTTTCTTAGCTTCAGATAGTTCGAAGTCACTAAAATGCTTAATGTATTGGTTCGAAACATATCCTTCTTTTCCTTCGTAATTGAATAGAGAATAACCATATATATCTTGTGAATAGGTCGTAATTTTTGTTCCGCTCTTTAATGAACCTAACTTTGCAAAATTAGTGCCTGCTCCCGCTAAAACTTCGACTTCCTTTAAGTTAGTGGAGATAACGCCGGTTGTCTCTTCGTACAATGGTTTATCTGCATATTGATAAAAATTCAAAATATTATGGTAACCACTTACCGGAGTGGCAGGTTTATCATCTTTCTTGTCATAATAAATATTTGTTTTTGAATTTTTTTTAGGGTTGTTATATTTACCAATTGGATCAAGATTTATGGAAAACGTCTTTACTAACTTTCTGTTTGCATTGTCAAAATTTGAATATTCGTCAGGACTAGGTGCGTTGAATACAACGGAAGGTATTCCTTTTTCCAAAGTTATAGAAGTTGCTAAAAATCCTCCTAAAGAATGACCGGTAGCAGTAACTTTATATTTTGGATTTACCAGTTCAAATAGTCTTCTCGCATTATCCATTTGACTATTATACAGTTCCGAAGTAATGCCAGATAGATCTTTAGAGATATCTCTGCTGTCAGAAGTACCTCTAAAGGCGATTACATATTCTTCAGTTTTTGTATTTTTAAAAACAGCTCCGAAAAAGCCTGTTATATCATCACTTACATAATCATCTAAAATCCATTTTTCTAAATCAGCATATTTGATAAACTCACTTACCTTCATAGAAGGGTAGTAATGTTCTTTTCGAATATTCTTCCATTCATCCTTGAAATTTTGTAATGGATCACTTTTAGTTTTTATTGCATCAAATTTCATATCTACTAATTTTGTTCTTTTTTCAAATTTGCTAAGGTCTGAGTAAACTAGGGTGCTAAAGAACAATGATCTTGTTTCTTCTTTTGTTAAATTTTTCTGGTTAAGATTTGGTACAGTTGCTGCTTTTGCTGTTTGTGGATTTACACCGCTAAAAATGACTGATAAAACTGTGGTAATGATTAAAAAAACTAAAAAATTCCTTTTCAAAAAAAATCCTCCTTTATTGGTTTCGAACAATTATATCACCCTAATACCAGTAAATGAATAATTTTACAGTAGTTAATGTCGTCTTATTACCGGTAGATATATTTATTTTATAGGTCTTAAGTAAAATCTAGCTTCAAAAGATGGTGTTATGGTAGGGGGAAGGTTATTTAAGCGTCACATCCAACAATACTAAATTTCTCGTAATTTTTCCGTCAAATGAAGTCTTCACAGTACCTAGAACAAAAGGTCGTGCTATGAGATGCGTTGCTTTCGTAAGAATCGAAAAAATCGTAGCAATACTCGCAAGTGAAACCTCTAGACATTATTAATGTCTCCCCTCTTTATTTTTTAACGATAGAATAGTATCATGGAAAACCTCTTTGGCATACTCAATCAAGAGATGTATTACGGTGAAGTATTAATCTCCTATGAAGAATTGAAGAAGAAAATTGAACGGTATATCGACTACTATAACAATGAACGTATTTAAACTAAAACTGGCTGGCATGAGTCCAGTAAAATACCGAACTCACGCCAGCCAAATAGCTGCATAATAAAAATTCTAACTTTAAGGGGTTACTACCTTTGAGTTACCCTTTTTCTAAACATAAGATAAAGAAGTTCTAAAAACTAATCAACAATTTTAGACACAGCTAAATATACTTTTCTCAAAAAATAATACTCTATAATGCATGCCCGGAACCGCCATCAATGTTTACAGAAGTCCCCGTTACATAACTAGCAGCATCTGATACTAAAAAAGTAATGACATTTGCCGCTTCTTGAGTATCCCCTACGCGACCAAGTGGAATTGCTTGACCTACCTTGCGAGAATACTGGTCCCACGACAGCTCGGGTTCTGCCTCTTTCCAATTCTTCTCTATTTGATCACTACGAATAAGCCCAATACAAACAGAGTTCACACGAATATTATCTTTACCTAAGTCTTTGCTCATAGCTTTCGTTAATGCCAGACCTGCCGCACGACTTACAGTAGTAGGGAGTGAGCTTGCTGGTGGTGTTTTGGCCATTACCGCGGTCACATTAACTATTGCACCGCCACCAACCTTACGCAAATGAGGTACAGCATATTTTGAACAATTGACAGCCCCAAACACTTTTAAATCTAAATCAGCCTGCCATAGCTCACTACTAACCGATTCAAACGGATTTGCTGAAGCTGTGCCAGCATTATTAATAAGAATATCAAGGCGACCAAAGTGCTCTACCGCTCGTTCAATTAAGTACTTACAGTCCTTTTCCTTTGTAATATCAGTCGGTACAATTAAAACATCCTCGCCTGTTTCGTTTTTAATACAGCCAGCGGCCACTTGAAGCTGTTTTTCACCACGAGCACAAAGTACAACCTTCGCCCCCTCTTTCACAAGCTGCATCGCTGTATAATAACCAATCCCCTTACTTGAACCTGTAATAACTGCTACTTTCCCCTTTAAGCCTAGTTCCATTTTTATCACCCCAGTTTTTTGTTCAACTTCCCTTGTTTCATCAACATCATTATCATTTTCAGACATCTAGTACTCAATTTCAGAGATCTATTGGGCATTTAATAGATTCCCCACCGAACTATATTTTTCGAATATTCATTCGATATAATTACTTTATCAAAATTACAAGTAATATACAAAAAAACGGCTACAAAGCAAATGCTTTATCGTGTTGAAAAACAAAATTGCCAAGGAAATTACAGTGAATGTTGTGGCTCTTTAAAGGAGGGGGATTTCCGTTCCATTCTACAACCTTTCTTTTCTGCGGGCGAGCGTCGAATCGTTATTGCTGTCGCTCTGCTTTCGCACAGAAAACATTTGTTTCTGTGCAGGGTCTCGCCTGTCTTTAAAGTTGCGTTCTATCACTAAAATTAAAGCGACATGTCAGAGAATGCTATGTGATTTAGTTGATTTACGTTCCGACTGGGCGACATAATAAAGTAAAAGGTTTCGCACACAGTTTTGTGTATGAATCCTTTTTTGTTCTTTGGAC
Organism: Lysinibacillus sp. NPDC059133; assembly: GCF_042755925.1. Taxonomy (NCBI): domain Bacteria; kingdom Bacillati; phylum Bacillota; class Bacilli; order Caryophanales; family Bacillaceae; genus Lysinibacillus; species Lysinibacillus sp. NPDC059133. The sequence continues at coordinate 8,537 of NZ_JBHZDH010000095.1, forward strand.
GGTGGATGTCGATAAAATTCAGAAGTTGGGTGATAAAACGTGAAAGTTAGTCGATAAAATTTAAAAGTTGGGCGATAAAACGTGAAAGTTAGTCGATAAAACTAAAAAGTTGGTATGTCATGTGGATACGTTGATTGGAGTGGAGGCTGGGCGACTCCTTGGGGATTAGCGGTAGAGGAACGAAGGCTAAAAGCATCACGTCCTGTGATAACGCCTTCGTGACCA
>NZ_JBHZDH010000096.1:0-8581 GCF_042755925.1 Lysinibacillus sp. NPDC059133
TGGAATGGCGAATTAGGGTGAAAGAAATCCTGATGTTTCATTGGGACATAAATCATTCAACGACTGTATAATTTTGGTTAATCAACACGTGTGAAACGGTTTTAAAATAATGTTACTCATTAAAAAGAGAATGGAGTAGGTCAAAGAAGTAACTTATGTCAGTCAGTTGACAGACTTTATTAATGAGCTAAAGTTGTACTTAAACGATATGTCTAAAAAATGAGGTGCACATATGATATTAATAAGTTCTTGCTTAGCAGGGTTAAAGGTACGATATAATGGGACAGATAGTTTAGATGAAAGAATTCAACGGCTAGTGCTAGAAAATAAGGCGGTAACTGTATGCCCTGAACTCATGGGAGGTTTTTCGACGCCTCGTGAGCCCGCTGAAATTGTTGGGGGAGATGGTGAAGACGTTTTGGATGGGAAAGCGATAGTGGTGGAAAAGTCTGGCCGTGAAGTAACGGAGCTATATCTAAAGGGAGCATATGCAACATTACAGAAAGCACTCGAACTAAGTGCTACTACGGTAATTTTAAAAGAATATAGTCCATCTTGTGGCAGTGCAATGATTTACAATGGAGATTTCAATGGTACAAAATTAGTTGGTGTAGGCGCAACTACTGCATTGCTAAGAAGAAATAATATTGGTGTTTTTTCTGAAGAAGATTTTTTCACAGATATTAAATAATTTAATCATTGTAAGAGAGGAATTGGTGCCATGAAATCGAATGAAAAAAATTTCATCAAGCGATTGAAACGACAGAATGAAATCGTTTGTTTTATACCCTCACCTGTTCTTCGCTATAAATTTTCGCTCTGTTTTATGCTAATTTTCTTAAAGAGCTCCCAGACGAATCGAGCTAGGGAATCTACCCGTCAACTCGATGTAAAATACGTCTGAGAGCTCGTTTAATTTTAAAAAACTCCTGTTAAAGAGGTTTACCACCAGTTAACTTATTGAAATTCTAGAAAGTTTGGTTCCTCAGGATAGTATAGATCCTTGCGTAAGCAGACATCCCGATGTGTGAGGATTTCGCCTTTAAATCGAATCCAAATTTCATCATCTGCCATGACACCATGTGTTTTCCTCACGATGCCCCAGCGATTATAGGCTTGCATATCCAGTGAAGCCAGTAATTCTTTTGCGTTGAACCGAGTAGGGGGGAAGGTTCGCCATTTTAGCCAACGTTCCAGTTCTTCTAAGGTAATATGCCCCTCCATCGTCGGCGAAAATTGCTTGTTAAAATCTTCAATATAGTTAATGACATATGGTGTGCCACCATCAGTCGGTTTTAACTCAACATTTGCAATAATGTCATCCATCCACATCACGTCAAAAGTCATGTAATCAATCAATAGCTTCACTTCTTTCTATGAATAAATGTTTCAAAACTGGATTACGCAACTGTGAAAGTAATACGTCTTTAGCACGTCCAAAATCGTACGGTGATTGATCGATTGTCGCTACTAATTTCTCCTTATCAATAAAAGGTGGTCCTTCGTAAAGAGCAAGTTGTTTTGTGAAAGATGAATTCAGTGGTTTTGCCTTTACTTTTCTCTTTAACTTCTTTCAGCTGGTGTCCAAACACCCGCTGAAAGAAGTTAAAGCCTCCGGCGGATGTCACGGAATCGAAAAGGAGTTCTTTGTGCAAGCACAAAGCCGATTCCGGACGCAATTATGCCGAGGCATAATTGATAATTGTTAAAGGTTTGCCAGGTGGATAGTCTTTTTCATCAGATAATAGGCTAAGTCCGTTATCGAAAATAGGCGCTAGCTCCCAAGTCTTTTCTTTTGGATCGTATAAAAATAAAATATTATTTGTATGCCGATCTTCATTTAGAATAAGGGCATCAAAAGCGAATAGTTGTGCAATCTGATAATGTACAACGAGTCCTGTATACTGTTCAACCTGCGCCATTAATTGCTCGAATTTTTCTTTGTGTTTTGTTATTTGTAATAGGGTCAGTAGAGCTGAAATTTGCTTCAAACAAGCGCTCAAGTGTCACTTCCTGTTTTGTACCACGAAAGTCGAGTGAATAGCAGCCTTCAAATTGTTCACCGTCAGCCAACTGAATGATACATGGCTGATAGACGACATATTTAGAGCGATCAATAGTTGAGCATTCAAGCATGAGGGAAGCTAATACTTCTGCTTGCCCCTCATAACCTCGTGTATTTTGTTTGACCCACTTATTGCCGATACGCCATTTCGATTGATCGCCTTTACTTGAGGTACTAATAATATTTTCAGCATCGATAGGAATATGAATTGTTTCCATGTAACCCCATCCAATCTAGTTTGAATTTCTTCTATTATATAGTGTTATCATCATTTAACGCACGAAAAATTGCCCAACCAGGGGATTTATTATAAGGTCCTTATTAAATTATTAATAAATTCTTACAACACAAAAATTAATGATGGAATCAGCAGACCTTTTCATTTCTAAGTAACTTTTAGAAATGAAAAACGTTGTAATAAATATATTGATCAATTATGCCTCGGCATAATTGCGTCCGGAATCGGCTTTGTTCTTAGGCCTGCAGGTCTTTTTTGCGCGAAAGCGTAGCGGCAGCGGCAGATGTTTTTTGTGCGAAAGCGAAGCGTCAGCGGCAACAACACGAGGGCCGACACGATGTCGGTCATTTCGGTAATGCCACAGGACGTGGCGTTCTTAGACCGAGTTCCTATATTTCAGCGGGTGTCCAAACACCCGCTGAAAGAAGTTAAATAGAAGGGAGATACTATGCCATTAACATTTGCTCATCCTGCGGCAGTATTACCTTTTACCAGAAAAAGTAGATATATTAATTTTTCCGCAATGGTTTTAGGTAGTATGGCTCCTGACTTTGAATATTAGGGGAAATAGGACATACCTTCACAGGTTTTTTTCTATTCAATCTCCCTTTAGTATTAATGATTTACTTTATTTATCATCAAATTATACGTTTGAATGTAATCCACCATTTACCTAACTTTCTACAGGATACATCTAGCTACAAGGTGGTGGGAAGTAAAAAATGGAAGGTAGTTATTTTTTGTTACTCAGCATTATTTGGAATGTTAACTCATGTAGTATGGGATTCTTTTACACATACAAATGGATTTATGGTAAGGAATTTCCCAACTCTGACCTATACCTTCAATCTGTATGGCTATCAAATACCCATTTATAAATTTTTGCAACACGGTAGTACACTTTTGGGGATTTCACTAATTATCGGTTTTATGTATTACAGAGCATCATTAAATAAGAATAAAGATACTCCGAAAATTGGCGCTAATAAGAAACTCTATTTTTGGGCTTTAATATTTATTTTAACGCTACTATATGTATGTCTTTGGTGCATGATCGATAGGGTATCGATTAGCAGCTATGGAATAATGGTTGTACGTATCATAGATTCATTTTTTTGGAAGTATACTAACCATTTCTTTAGCTTTAACATATCATTAAAACAAATCAGATGATCGTAATAATAAATTGCAATAGGTCCTTTTTTATCCGGCATTAACTGCCATAGAATACCGATTGATGGAGACAAATAACGAGTAGGGGACGATAAAAACCCCACTGATTATAATTTCTCTCTATATAACAGAGGGATTAATATAAAGACAAAAATAAGCTTTGGATATAAGATGATGTCCATACTCTTTCATAAAATTATAATGTTTTCACTTGCTCAATCTTTAATCCGAAAATTTGAGGCGGTTCAATCTTGTTCATTTGTAAATATGAAGAGATTTGCCCACGATGATGGATTTCATGTTCGGGAATGGACATAAGTATTCTCCAAGCACTAACTTCATGACCATGAAGGGTTAAAACCTTATTTGACAACACATCATTGCCAATTTTCAATAAACCCTTTGTTAATTTAACTTGGCATGACTCTAGATAATTTGAAATATCCTCAAGAGAAGCCCACTTCCTAGTATCATGTCCTGCATACGTCCACGAACCATGTTCAAATATACCAAGAAACATCAAACGAGCTGATGCAATATGTCGCAATAAATCACCTATAGAAAATTTATCTTCAGAAGGTTTCCAATCTAAAAGTTCTTCAGGTATTACCTTCACATATTGCATCGTTCGTTTATGAACACCCTCTAAATATTTTATATATTCCTCAATGTCATGAATCATGTCTTCACTCTCCGAATTTTTTCTGACTTCCATTGTTTATATTCTTAATTTTTTGAAATTATTCTCTTGGAAATTTAAATAATAGGAAGGATTAATGTAAATATTGTTCCTTCATTTTGCTTACTTTTAAGAGAATTGAATGCTCCTTCTTAAGAAATTTATCTCCTTTTTCTATTCGAAAGGAGGAAGAACAACATGATGACGATGGCCGAATAGGCGAAAATCCAAGTAAATTGCCAATAAAAACTGTTAGGAATTGATTTAATAGAGTCTTCTGAGCCCATCATTTCCAATGAAAGACGGACAGGGGGAAGTAACCAAATAAGCCCTTTGATCTGAAGAATGGTCTCTTTTAAAGTAGCAATCACGACAGACACAATTAAGATGCCAAGTACACCCCACCAAGTATTTTGCTTGTTTTTAACGAGTTCTCTCGTAAATATTGCTGAAAGTGCAATCGCTAGTACAGATAAACTAAAATGTGAGAGGAATCCTAGTAATTGATGTATCAATCTTGGTTTTTCTCCAAAGGCGCCAATAAGAGTAGGGTAGGCTACTGATACAAAGCTTAAGAATAAACCAATGAGTACACAAAGAATAAAAATTCCTAAACTATAGTGTGTTCGACTTTTGGCATGAAGTGTTGTCATTACTTTTTGTCCTTCATCTTCCGCGTGAAATAGTGTAATTGTAAACCATCCCATTAGAAAAAATAGAATGATAGCTGTAAATGAATAACTATCTAATATTGGATTTGGTACAAAAGTATAATTAACAACAAGACATAATATGAAAATTGAAAAAGGTGGAACATATTGATAGGTTCTTAAATAATTGATAAATTGATAACGTAATAAACTAGTCATATTGGCGTCTATTCTTCCTCATTAAAAATGGGTATAGAATTGTTCCTCCTTTTCATTGATCGGGATTAATTGTTTAATTGAGGTTTTTTTGTGTAGTAGCTCTAATAATACTCGGTCTGTTTCCTCTGCATTAATAATGGTGATGACCTCATAACAACCGTTGTCTAAAAGATTTTGCTGTTGAATTTCAAGAATAGATAGCATGTCATCTAATAAATTCACGCTTGAAATCTCAAAAATTAATTTATTTTTCAATGTATGACTCTTATGTAATGAATCAGTTTGATTGACTTTGTTATTTTGAATAACAAGAACAGTATCAACAAGATGTTGCAGTAATTTTGTTTCGTGACATGTTAAAACGATACTTAACCCTTTGGCCTTTAATATCGAAAGGGTTTCTTCTAAATCACTTTGGGCTTTAGGATCAAGTCCTGATAATGGCTCATCTAAGATTAGTAGATCAGTGTCTTCAAGCATTGCCTGCATAATCATAACCTTTTGCTTCATACCTTTAGAAAAGTTAACAATCCGAATGTTTCGAGCTTCCTGTAAATGAAATAATTCAAGTAACTCATTTATTTTTTGCTGTAATTGTTTTTTGGACATACCTCGAATACTACCCATATGATAAAGATATTCTTCAGGCGTAAATAAAATATGTGAAGGGGTCACTTCTGGCACATAGCCAATTTTTAAAGATTGTCGATGTTTTACAATAGAACCACTATCTGCATCAACTAATTCCGCAATGATTTTTAGAAGGGTACTTTTACCGGACCCATTTTTTCCTACTAGAGCTATAATTTGATTGGCACAAATAGAAAATGTAGCATTCTCTATAATTTTCTTACCTCTATACTGTTTAGAAATGTTCTGTATTTCCATAATCGTATTCATCTTTACACACCTTTATTATTAGGCTTTTTATTGTAAGTCATTTACGTTTTTTCTATAACATACAATTTTTAAATATTAACTGTAAAATTAGTATAGATGAATATTAATTCTATTGCTAATAGAAAGTTAGTGTAATTTTCCATTTTTGGGTAGTTTGTGACCTATTAGCATAACGTGAGGTTGATTTCCGTTCCGGCTGGGCGCTTTGTTGTTGCCGCTTCGCTTTTTATAATCAAAGTGTAAATATGGGGTTATGAGGATGAATAATGAACTCCCATGAAAGAACTTAATCATCTTTCATTTTCTGTGTTGAAGTGTTGATTTTTGGCGCTTCATGGATGGCTAACGGGGCAGGTTAGCGGAAGTAGGATTCTTTTATTTTTATGGAGCATATACTGAATAAAAAAATAAAAGAATCGTAAGGAAAATAATATATGGATACTAATTACTATGGAAGTGTAATATTTTGAAAAACAATGCTATAATTCATGTAAATATTTCTTGATGATACAAAACTTGTGATAAATCTACATCCCCCAGATTTGTCCGATATATGATAGGAGTTGAATTTTAATGAATAGTCCAATCTAATATTCCCCTATTAAGCCAAAATTCGAATGAAATATTGGGGGATATATAATGAAATTGAATAGAAATTTTTCTTTATTACTATTGGGTCAGTCACTCGCTAATATAGGCGATGTATTATATATAGTCAGTGTTATAAGTACAATTTTTGTATTAACAGGTTCTACATTTGCAGCATCGTTTGTGCCATTTACGATTGCTTCTTCTATGTTTATATCCAGTCTGCTGACACCTCTTCTGGTTGAGAAATTAAATCTTAAATGGTTACTTGCTGGGTCACAAATTGTAAAAACGATTTTACTCTTTATTCTAGGATTTATGTTAATTGGTTTAACAGCAGCTAATTATTATTTTATCTTTTTAATAATAGGATTGATTGCCTTTTTTGACGGTTGTGCAAATCCAATAAGACAGACATTGACTCCATACTATGTTAAACCTGAACATCTAATTCAAGCTAATGGAATTTCAGAAACTATTACGCAGGTCATAGAAGCAGGTATGTGGTTCGTAGGAAGTTCATTGCTAATTATTATGAGTTCTCAACAACTTATTTGGTTAGTTGGATGTTTATTTGTAATTGCAAGCATATTACTTTGCTTTTTAGAAAGTGTAATCTATGAAACAACCGAGTTAAAAGGGAAACTAGAAAAGATTAAAGAGGGTTGGAAAACTTTATCTAATACTCCAGTATTAAGAAGGATTGCTTGGATAGAATTTTTGGAAACAATTGCAGCAACGGTTTGGATAGCGGCTATTTTATATGTGTTTGTCAACGATGCTTTGAACGTTGATGAAAAATGGTGGGGATTTATCAATGGAGCTAACTTTTTAGGTCTGATTTTAGGAAGTGCTTATTGTATTAAATTTTCTTCTTTTGTTGAAAAGAAATTAGGAACCTTTATTTTTGTCGGTTCATTCGCAAGTTTCTTATTCACAATATTATTTAGCCTAAACAGTATTCCTATGATTTCCTTACTTTTATCGCTCTGTGTAGGGCTTTTTGGACAAATTAAAAAAATTCCTCAACAAACGGTTATACAAACTAGTGTGTCAAAAGAACAGTTGTCAACTGTTTATACCTCATTAGGTGCTATCGGAACTGGGATTTTTGGCGTTGGCTCTCTTATTATGGGACTATTAGCGGATTTGTTAGGAATTAGAATTGTATTCGTTATTTCGGGACTATTACTTGCAATAGTAAGTGCAATTGCCCATGAAAATAAGCAATTGTTTGTTAGAAATGTTATGGAACAATAAAATTAAAAATGAAGGATTTTATTAGCTACAATGTCCTTTGTTTTTTAATGACTGTGTGATAGTTTGTGAAGTAGGACCATCAATTTTGATGGTCTTTTTTATTGAACTTATTGTACTAACGGGGGTTTTACTTCAATAAGGAGTAGAGCCTTTTTCTACTTAAACTAAAGGAGCAGGTTAATGCAATAAGGTGACTCGGAAAAATTGTGTTGTGATAAAAGGTACAATGGCATAATCAGGGGTATATATTGTGCAAATTTTATTATTTATCGTTGTTATTACAATTTTAATTTTCATATTAGAAAAAGTACTAGATAAATTATTTGGTATAGAAAAGAAAAAGATTTCGGATACATCTGCTAAAAATATTAACCGATGGGGGCGAGGTGTTCTTTTAGTTATCTTTTTATGTATGCTTCCATTTCTTTATACAAATGAAACGAATATTAAATGGTATTGGATGTTCTATATTACTTTTTTATTGGATTTTCAGGCTATTTTAGAGTGGAAGTACTTAAAGGATTCTAAACAATATATTAAAACAATAATTTTCTTGATTTTATATGAAATAATGATGTTTAATATTGATTATCTTTTTTCATTCTTTAACTAAGATTAGTTTGAGATGAGGCTGTGGCATAGTGTACTTCAACTAACGAATGCGTTTGCTTGAAGATTATTGAGCTGCCTAAACAGCTCTTTTTGCTTATTAAGCTAACGGAGCAGGTTAGTGCAAGAAGGAATATTAAAGTATAACGTTGAATTAAGTTTAGAAAATTTGAAATTGGAAGTGACTATCTAAAATGCAA
>NZ_JBHZDH010000097.1:0-8371 GCF_042755925.1 Lysinibacillus sp. NPDC059133
CTGCAGGGTCTCGGGCCAACAGATGTTTTTTGCGCGAAAGCGAAGCGGCAGCGGCACCGATGTTGGTCACGAAGGCGTTATCACAGGATGTGATGCTTTTAGCCTTCGTTCCTCTATCGCTAATCCCCGAGGAGTCGCCCAGTCTCCACTTCAATCAACCTATTTCTATAATATACTTCCTATTAATAATTACAGTTCCTAATTTTAACTATTTTTTTCATTTTTCGTATATAAAAACAATAAAAACATTCTACGATACCGACTTTAATTTTCGTGTAAAAAAATAATAAAAACATCCTGCAATACTGACGAAAGCGCCAAAGTATATACCGTATTTTGTTGCAAGCATGGAAATACTTTCAATGTGTTTTCCAAAGAATAAACCAAGTGTAAAGTAAAGCAATGTCCAAACAAAACCTGCTGTGTAGTAATACAAAGCGTATTTTTTAAACGACATGTTATTCATACCCACCAAATACGGGAGTATATGTCTAACAATTGGTATGAAATAGCTTATAACTAAAGCAAAATGGCCATATCTATTTATTAGTTCTTTTGACTGTAATAAATATTTAGCCTTGTTCTTTTTCACCAATTTATCAAGTATTTTATGGCCAAACACTTTTCCAAGGATAAATCCTAAGGAAAGTCCTGAAACTGCGCCAAGATAAGTTAATACAAAAGCTTTCAACACACCCATTTTTCCTAAAGATGATAAAAATCCACCACTCATAACAATCATCTCATCAGGAAGGGGCATACCCACGATTCCTAGCCATAAGCTGAAAAATAAAGCGAAATAACCGTATTGCTCAATATATGATAAAAGATCTTGTAACCCCATTAACTAGCCCTCACATTTCCAAGTTTGCAGCTGAGCACATAGGCAGGTGGAAGGTTAATCCATACTTTTTCATGTGAAATATCCTCAAAATAATTTTGAATAAAGGATTTCCTAACAAGTGAGTATTGGAATGTGATAAATTCTCCGTCCTCTAAGCATTCCTTTACATTTTGCAAAATACGTGATGAAATGGCAGGATTCAATGATGTAAAAGGTAATCCAGATACGACATAATCAATTTTTTTAATATTTAATGCTGACATATATATGCATAAATTCTCAGCTGATCCATGTATTACGATTATACTCGGCTCATGTTCAAATTGTTCATGAAGCTTTTTATAAAAAATTTCATTATTTTCTATAAGAATTAACATTGTTGACTGCTCTTTTCTTTTCACCAATTCTTTCGTAAATGAACCCGTACCCGGACCTAGTTCAACAATACATCGGGCATTTTCAAAACAAATTTGGTCGACCATTTTTTTCGCTAATTTTTTTGAACTAGGTGAAATCGCACCTATCGTTTTTGGATGTTTTATAAATTCAGTAAGGAACGTTAACATAAATTTTCTCCCCGCTCAAAGTATTATTTGAATACTTTTAATATAAAGAGCATTTCTTAAAGATTTCCGAGGAGATTTCTTAAATTTTTCTTAAGAGACAGAAAAGGTTGTTAGGTCATTGGTTCTAATAATTATTTCCCTCACAATATAGTCATACAATTGCTTCCAGTAGAATAGAAACCTATATAAGGAATAATTGATACGGAAAAATAAGTGGGGTGTGAAAGGATGCTTAAACTAAATGATGCAAAAGAATTGGTACTCGGAATTGTACAACATGACCCATTGTTTGTCGTACTACAAAATACACCTTCAGAAAAATTACTTTATAATGACGGCTATTTAGCGCATATTGAGGAAACAAATTATTATTCTACTTCAGAAGTCGCTAGCTGGTTTGAAATAACGGATGCGATGCTTCGCTATTATATTAAACCATTTGAGCAGTATATTTTTGATAATGCTACGAATAGCCCAAACACTAATATTCGTTTGAGCCTTCCCGCCATCTTAAGACTTCGCATGATATTACTGCTAAAAGATGAACACCGCGTCAAAGGCTTAAAGCTTTTACTAGGAATTGATGATAATGGTCAACTCATCAAACATCAAATAACTGCAACAACTATGGGTACTGATGATTTAGCGAATAAGGTTGATGTTCTTGGAAATGTACTTCAGCAAATGATACAAACTGGACTTTTTAATATTCTTCCCGATGAAGAACATGGCGCCATACAAGTGACGATCAATCAAGACTTTCTCGCACAAAAAATTCAATTAGTATCCTCTGAATCGGATCTTCAAGTAGAAGACATTCAAAAAGAAACAGCAGAGCTTAAACTAGAAAACGAAAATTTACAAAAACAAATTTCAGAACTCCAAGAGCATAGCGTGAAGGATATTGTTCAAAAAATTCGTGAGCGTCATATTGAAAATGAGATTGTGTCGACATTACGGACAGAAGCATTACAGCAATACTCTATAGAAAATAAGGCAGGCTATTTCAGAAAACTTTTTCGTTCCTCTCAAATTGAGATGGAAAAAGAGCAATTTGTGTTGAGTTATATTTCGAAGTACCTAGAAGAACGTTTAGAAGTAGCATTGAATAATTATTATGGAGAATAAATATCTTCAAGCTGTTGGCACATGTAAAATTGTCATCACTTTGCGGAGAACATGAAGGAGTCTTTTAAAAGAAGCCATTCATGTTCTTTTTTTATATCGCAGTAGCCATTTGGCCCCACTGTTTAGAGTTTCATTGTATAGTAATTTATTTTTTGAAAATTGGCCTTATAATCATTATAAAGAACAGTCGAAGGGGTGACATGTATGGCAATGATTGAAGTCAATAATCTAACTAAAAAGTTTGGAGATTTTTATAGTGTACAGAATGTGGACTTACAAATCGAAAAAGGTGAAGTGTTCGGATTTTTAGGTCCCAATGGTGCAGGTAAATCTACAACAATTCGGCATTTAATGGGTTTCTTACAACCTACACAAGGACAGTGTTTTATTAAAGGGTTGGATTGTCGCCAATCTACCGCTGAAATTCAAACATTTGTAGGCTATTTACCTGGTGAAATTGCGTTTATCGATAAAATGACTGGACAACAATTCATCAAATTTATTGCGCAAATGCGGGGGTTAAATGATTTAACAAGAGCTCATGAACTCATGCAATACTTTGAATTAAATGCCACTGTGCTAATTAAGAAAATGTCAAAGGGTATGAAGCAAAAAACTGGTCTCATTTGCGCTTTTATGCATAACCCTGAGATCGTCATTCTTGATGAACCGACAAGTGGATTAGATCCTCTTATCCAGACAAAGTTTATCGATTTTATTTTAGCTGAAAAAGAAAAAGGAACGACCATATTCATGTCCTCTCATATGATTGAAGAAATTGAAAAAACTTGTGACCGTGTAGCGATCCTTAATGCTGGGAAAATTGTTGCAACGGAAACAATTGCTGACTTAAAAAAGCGAAAATCTAAAAAGTTTTTAATAGAATTTCAAAGCGAGCAAGAGCTATCTCGTTTTTTAGGCGAGCAACTTAAAATTGAACAGATCGGGCCAACACAAGTAATTATAAAAATTCAGGGTAATGTCCAAACATTGCTTCATACATTAGCAGACTATAAAATTAATGACCTCGATATCATTTCACAATCACTTGAAGATATATTCATGCATTACTACGAAAGTGGAGGTGAAAAATCATGAACTTTACTTTGCTAAAACATGAAATGCTAGCTACTATTAAACTTTTTAGTATTATACTCGCTGTATTAATGCTCTATATCATTAGTATTGTCTATATGTATAACCCTGAAATGAGCAATACCCTTAATAAGCTTACCGAAACAATGCCTGAATTGATGTCAGCATTTGGTATGAGTAACATAGGTAATTCGTTAATTGAATTTCTATCTACCTATTTGTATGGATTTTTATTACTTGTTCTGCCGTTAGTCTTCATTATTATGTTGGCAAATAAACTAATGATGGGCTATATCGATAATGGTTCCATGGCATACTTAATTGCGACACCGAATACACGTTTTAAAATTGTCTTCACGCAAGCATTTTTTTTGGTTGCTAGCATCTTTACACTGCTCACAGTAACAACTTTTGTAGCAGTCATATTTTCAGAGATTCTATTTCCAAATGAATTGGATATAAGTGCTTTTTTGACATTAAATATCGGTCTTTTTTTCTTACAATTTGCCATTAGTGGCTACTGTTTTTTTGTATCCTGCAGTAGCAAGGATTTAAGAACCTCTTATGCGTATAGTACAGGAATTCCAATTCTTTTTTATTTAACTCAAGCGCTTAGTAATATGGGTGGTTCTTTAGAAAAGCTTAAGTATTTCACCATTTACTCATTGTTTGCACCTGAAAAATTAATGGCTCAAGATAGCTCGTCTATTTGGATGATAGGGGTATTGTTTGTCATTGGGATGCTATGCTATATGCTGGCGATTCGTGTTTTTGTAAAGCGTGATTTGTATTTATGAATGCTAAAGGTAAAAATCTGCTTGCTTTCTTGGAGCAAGCAGATTCTTAGACCTAAACCTTATTGTTTCAAAGATGCTAAATTACCAATGAAGCGCAATAATCGAAAATGAATCATTGCTAACTCCTCCACATTTAAATCCTCATCTCCGCTGTCTAACCACTCTTGAATAACACCTAAAATCGCGGAAGTTAAAAAAGCCTCAAAATATTGTTGGAATTCTGCATCAAGCCCCTCCCCTTGAATCACAGAGATTCTGTCCAAAATATGATTACTAAAAACTTTCTTCATCCTCTTACTAAAAGCAGGGCTTCCTTGTTCCCCTAAAATTACTCGAAAGGCTGCTGCATGCTTTTTAATGCATTTAAACACTTCGATAAACGGTTGATACAGTTGACCTGTTTTTATCGTGTGGAAGGCATCTAGTGGTTGAACATTTCTTACATAGCTTTCTAGCTCATTTAATAGCTCCTGTTGCAAATCCTCCATCACTTCATATTTATCCTTATAATGTAGATAAAAAGTACCTCGATTAATGTTTGCAGTAATAGCTAAATTTTTTACTGTTACTCTTTCAAAACCTTCTTCCTCTATTTGTATAAGTAATGCATTTTTTATAGCTCGTTTTGTTTCAAAATTCATCATATCGTGAATAGACATTTAGAACCCCCATTGTATTATCACTTTATTCTGTTAGTATTTAGCAATGTTGTTAGATGGTCACATCAATGATCACAATAAGGTCAAATAGTGCTAGTCATTACAGCGTTACCTTATTTATCGGCATTCTTCTTAGTTATTTCCATTAATCAGATTTAGTAAAATGGCTATTTTAAAAATTTTTAAGTGTTTGAGGGAAAAACTATAGCACCGAGAATGCACCCCTATCATAGAAACCCCCAAAATAAAACAATACGATTCATTTAAATTGGCATTAGTCCATCTTAAGAGTGATTTAGGCAGTCTGATTTTACCTTGCTCGAAAATGTTGAAATCCATAATCACTTAACACTTTTTAGTTATCTGTTTATTGAAATTCCTAATACACTGCCTTAAAATTTCAGATATCAACACTGTGTTTAGTAAAGGAGAGATGGCTATATGGGAAATAGTGCAATCTTATTGAATTCCATAGAAAAAAAGTTTCATCAAAAACAAGTAATTGCCCCGCTTTCCTTAGAAATTCCAAAGGGACAGCTAATTGGCTTACTTGGCCCTTCAGGCTGTGGGAAAACGACGTTAATTAAAATGATTATGGGAATGATCAAGCCCGACAATGGTCATATTCAAGTGTTAAATCATACAGTCCCCCATAAGCAATTACTAACGGATATCGGCTATATGGCACAATCTGATGCACTGTATTTGGATTTAACTGGTGAAGAGAATCTTCATTTTTTTGCTAAGCTCTATCGATTATCAAAAAAAGAACGTGTGGAGCGTGTCCATTATGCTGCAAGCCTTGTTCATTTAACAGATGATTTAAATAGTAAGGTGTTGAATTATTCTGGAGGGATGAAACGAAGATTATCTCTTGCAATTGCCCTTATCCAAAATCCAAAGTTGTTGATTTTAGATGAGCCAACTGTTGGGATTGATCCCGTATTGAAAAAGGAAATTTGGCAGGAGTTAATTCGTCTAAAAAACGATGAACATAAGACAATTCTAGTGACGACACATGCAATGGACGAAGCAGAGCGCTGTGACCAGTTGGCTATGCTTCGAAATGGTCATATTATCGCGCATGGAACACCACATGATTTGAAAGCTTATTATCAGGCAAAGGACTTTGATGAAGTGTTTTTAAAGGCTGGGGGTGAAGCTCTGTGAGAATCGGCGCAATTGTTACAAGAATTATGCAGCAAATGATACGCGATAAACGTACACTCGCCTTATTATTTTTCGCCCCTCTTCTTGTGCTTTCATTAATGTATTTTGTTTTTAATAGTAACGAACCTGAAATGACACTAGTCGTATCAAATGGCCCTGCATCAATAATTGAAAAGCTTGAAGAGGCGGATTTTCAAGTTATCGAAAAAAATGATGATTTTACTATTGCCAGTTTAAAAGATGAAAAATATGATGGCTGGTTAGCCTTTCATCAAACTCAATTGAAGCTCACATTATTAAATGATGATCCGTCAACAGCCAAGGCTTTAAAGATGAAGCTTTCTCAGGTTTTGCAGCCAGAACAATCTGCAATGATGAAGTTGACGACTGATTATGTATATGGCGATGAAAATACCGCTATTTTTGATATTTTTAGCCCGATGCTAACAGGCTTCTTTGTGTTCTTTTTCGTCTTTTTAATTACAGGTATAGCGTTGTTAAAAGAACGAACTTCAGGAACATTGGAGCGCTTACTAGCAACACCGATTAAACGTTCTGAAATTGTTGCTGGTTATATGATTGGCTATGGATTGTTTGCTTTAATTCAAACGACTATTATTGTTCTATTCGGGGTTTATGTCCTTGATATTGTACATGTCGGCTCCATTTGGCTTGTGCTACTAATCAATATTGTCGTTGCACTTGTTTCATTATCATTAGGAGCTCTCTTATCAAGTTTTGCTGCATCAGAATTTCAAATGATGCAATTTATCCCGCTTGTCATTGTGCCGCAAATTTTCTTTTCAGGTATTTTTCCACTGGATAATATGGTGGAATGGCTGCAAAATATTGGTCGAATTATGCCTCTTTACTATGCCGCTGACGCGTTAAATGGGGTTATGTATAAGGGCTATTCCTTTAGTGAAATTCTAGCCGACTTAGCAATTCTTGCTTGCTTCGCTTTTGTATTTATTACATTAAATATTGCAAGTCTAAAAAAATATCGATCATTATAATCAAAAAGTATTGGTACAAAAAAACTACCTCTAAATTCAGAAGTAGCAGAGTTTTACAAATAGTAATTGTGTGTACTATGATGATAGTTGGACCTTTTATATTTTGTGCTAATTTAATACGGTTGTATGAAGTTGTATAAACTCATAACTCCCCTCCTAGATTTTTTTTATCTAGGGGGTTTTAAAATTTTAAAAAGAAAGAGTATATATTCTGTAATATTAAAGACAAGCAAATGTACATGATAGTTTACTACATCATAACTTGTTTGTAATGTTGCACATATTATAAAAATGTACATTACTAAATTCAATTTTGTGGTGTACGTTTTTTATTTTGCTTTCATTTCTATTGATTCAATAAACGATTAAATAATTTACAGAAAAATAAAAAAATAAAATTTCTATTTTGTGAGGTTAATAAATGTATTGGTATGAATACTGCCCGAAACATATCGACAATAAATATCAGTTACTTGTATTCAAAGGAAATCAGCCATTTCTACCTTTAACGGATTACTACCATGATTGTTTAAGGAGAATTGATAAGAGTTCTGCAACATCTTAGCTGCCTATGCCACTCAATGATCTTTAATTAACACCTCCGTTTGTTTAAGTACATTTATTCACAAACTTAATTTTAAGTAGCTTAGGCGTACCTAAGTGTAATTACCATTTATTATTATTCTTATGGCTTTTGCTATAAACGTATTCTGTATTTTTAATTCCTATCCAATTACTAATTGAAATAATAATCACAATAAAAATTCCAAATAAAACAAATGCCACACTGTAATGACCTAAGAATAATAAAACAAACGCCGCAACCAATAGTAATATCATTATAATTATTACCGAGATTTGTAATTTCCCCTTCTTCTTATCATTCATATGTTCAACCTCCTATCAAATCGCCAACATTTTTCCGCATCTTTTAATATGGTTTATTCTACCATATTACCATAATTTACAACACCCTCTAATATGTACCTTATTCAACTAAACTGCTTCGTTAGTTCAATAAAGAAAAAAAGAGCTGCATAAGCAACTCAATAATTTTCCAATAATGCACCTTTTTGTTTAATAAAATTTTGAAACA
>NZ_JBHZDH010000098.1:0-7889 GCF_042755925.1 Lysinibacillus sp. NPDC059133
CTGGAATGGCGAATTAGGGTGAAAGAAATCCTGATGTTTCATTGGGACATAAATCATTCAACGACTGTATAATTTTGGTTAATCAACACGTGTGGTACTATTTATATTATTTGCAAGTTCGTCAAGAGTTTTATTAGTAGATTCACTTGCTAACTGAACCAGTTCGTCATTAGAAAGGTCATGAATATCTTCAATCGTAGTGTCTTCAAGTTTATAAGCCGTTACCTTACCCTTTTTAAAAACAAACACTTTGAAAACGCTAGAATCTCTAACTGGATTTTCAGCTGTTTCAATCCAAACAGAATACTTTTCAAAGCCCTCACTTAAAGGCATAAAATCTTCGGCTGTGTGATTTCCTGGATTATCATATATTGGTTCTTTAGATTCTTTGTTACCTCCACAAGCCCCTAAAAGTAATACAGCAGTAATTACTGCTGACATTGCCAACCATTTTTTACGCAAAAACATTTCTTCATCTCCTCATTTGATTTCTAAATTCAATAAGTATCCCTCTTTGGAAAACACACTTAAATATGTGCCTTACTATTTTCCAAGGATTTTAAGTATCCTTTTTTATCAAGACGAGGTACAGCGATTAAAAACAGTAATGGACTAATCATAAAAATCCCAGCATGTATCAAATATCTTATAAAAATATCTTTTAAAATAAAGATTGCCATATAATTAATTTGTTTATTTCTAGCTTTATGACGTTTTCCTCCACGAGCCTCAGCTAAATAAGTACTTCGATATATACGTCCATCAGTTCCGCGAAGGTAAGTTTCTCGAGTAACATATTCATCTGGAGTATTTTTATCAATCTCTAATAATCTAGAAAAACCAAAAAATGTTTGATTTAAAAATGATAAATTCCCAAAAATTTTGTTATATAACCAAGTTGTTTGTATCCAATAATTAGCATGCGGATAACAAAGCACACAAAGAATTAACAGCCAATGAACAATTGGGTAGAATAAGATATATTTAATCACCCCAAAATCATAATAAGGACGCCAATTGACCCAATAGCTCCAAATCGAACCACTAATCATAAAAATAGGTAGTAGTGTTAAATAACGTCTCTTTTTAATATTCTTAATAGCATTCAAATACTTCATTAATAAATCCATTTGTATTATTCCTTTCATTTAAGAATGTACCTTAACACCTTCATCTCCTGAAATCATAAATAGGCCTTGACGTCAAAAAAACCTAACTCTATGAATAAGAGCTAGGTTTAGATTATAATACTAAATTTTGGTTGTAAACCTTTCGGGAAGTCCTCAATTAATTTCCTTCTCAAAAAATTTGTTTGTTAAATTAATTTTAACATACGTGTCAAGTTTGAGGTAGTTTATTCTAAAAAATAAATGTAAATTCTTAAGGGGAGCTCTAAGGACTTGAAATAAATTTTTATACAGATTCATACCTTTATATCAATTTTTAATTTCATTAGTTATTGATATGAAAGGATTTAGATGGTGTGTTTATGCATGAAAAATGTGTTCGTATTTCTCAAAACGTTAGGTTGATTTCCGTTACGGCTTATATATATGGTATCTGTTTTAACAAATATCATCCCCTATTTATTGATTGCAAATTAAACAGGTGCCAGCTTAGTTTGCTAGCACCTGTTGTTTATTAATCTCTATTATCTTCCATTCCTTGTAGAAGCATTTTTCTAAAATCCTGTGCTTGGTCGGCTTTAATGGCTACATTGTTATAACGTTTTTTAAGCCCCAGCATAAAAGTCACTTCCACAGGCTCCTTCATTTTTAATATAAACTGTGGATATGCAGCTTCAAAATCACGTGCTATAAAATCAATTGTATCCTTGGCTAATTTTCCTTCCAACTGCTCCTTATCCTCAACAAGCTCTTCAATCTGGTCAAAGCGAATTTCTGCTCGTTTCATCAATCCTAAAGACAAATACAATTTATCAGATGTTACATGAACAGGATTTAAACGAATGGCCTGCATATCTGCTACAAAAAATAGGACAGAGTATACATTTAAAATAAGCAATAGAATAGAAAGAACAAGTGATTTCTCATGTAGCCACCAATGAATCCCTATTGTTTCAATGGCGATTCCATGGATAAGCATAATGATAAAGGCAATATAGCTCGAATTTTTATGCAAGGTTAACCCAGATCGCTCTTTTCTCTTCCAGCTTGCAAAAGCGTAGTAAATCACTAAAAAGTCTGTGCAAAGCATTTGGATAATAAGATGCTTAGGTGCATGTTTTTCAACTGCTTTTGGAAATGAAAACAAATCTGGTAAAGTAGTTGATCGTACATCCGCTATGATTCTCGGCATATAACGAACAAGTGTTGCAATTAGTAAAATTTCTAATAGAATAACCGTACCTTCAATGGCAAACCCAGCCCAAGTCACCGCAACAAATGGCTGTAGATGTTCAATCGGGATAATAAAACGGGCTGCAATGCAACCAGCCGCCGCTAAAAGTACCGCTTGTTTTATAGAAAACTTTCCTTTATAAAGCAGAAATAAAACAGGCATAACTAAGACAAAATCAATTAATGAGCCCATCACAACGCCATTTGTTTCAGGTGGTAAAATGGAAACACCAAGTCCAGTGTTATAAAGCGTGTAATTACTGGCAAGTACCACTAACAAAAATGCTAGCCATATATTTTGCTTTTTCTTTAATGCAATCATGTTAAATCTCTCCCTTATCATTTATTTCATGTATAATTCCTTCCTTTAATACAATTTGGTTTAACTTCTGAACAATCTCTTTCAATTGCACGATCTCACTTAACTCAAGTTTTGAATAATATCTCGAGATAATAAATTGTTTTATTTCTTCCTCTCTTTCAAAATACTTAATGCCCGAAGTATCAAGGCTCACAAATATTTCACGTCTATTTTCCGGATTAATGCTCCGAGATACATAGTGCTGTTCTTCAAGTTTACTGACCAGCTGACCGACAGCACTAGATGTTATATTCATATAACTCGCAATCTGTCCAATCGTCACTTTCCTATTTTTATTAATAAAATCTAATAAAATTATTTGTTTAGGAGATAGTTCATCACTCACTAAATTTTGATGTAACTTTATGAAATGACTATCCATCGAATAAATAGCTTCATTCATTTCCTCCACAAGCTTATAAATAAGTTCTTCATCCTTTGCCATCACTCATTCAATCCTTTAAGTAAAGTTAATAGTAAAGGTATCTTTACTATTAACTTTACTTTATTTTATATGGTTATTATTGTCAACAACCTCAGCAATAAAGTGTAGATTTAATCCAATACTTTTCAAGAATTTTTCAGATGTCTTAACGAAATCAGATCAAATTCTCAAAAAAGAAATAACACTACTGTCGAGACATTAAGAATGGCAAAATAAAAAACCTCCTTATTAAGAGGTCTTTAGCAGTTTCATTGCCCTTATTCTTCTACAATATCTAATTGTTTGTAATAGTTCTCTACAATTGGATGAATATCTGGGTTTGAATCGTAATAGGTATTGTTAATTTCATCTAGAGTAAATTTAAATTCTTTTTCACCGCCAAAAAGAGCAATACCATATCGCCAACCTACACGCTTTTCTTGATTATCTTGTGGAATAAATTCTATATCTTTAATCAGATCTAGGAATTCACCAATTTGCTCTTTTTTCGTTATCGTTTTAGCATAACCAGTTGAACCATCTTGAATGATCACTTTATCTACATTTTCAATTTTTGCATCCTTATAAAATTCTTCTAATGATTGCGTTTTTTCATTAGAGCAAGCAGAAAGTAAAACTAGAAATGCGAATAAAATCAGGAACATAGATTTTTTCATTGAGCCACCTCCAAGGTTATTCCCCTACCTAGTAGAAGGATTAAATTACAAACAGTTACATCATAGCAATAAATGAAGCGATTCATTGCAAGCGCGGGTATTTACTTCTGCTTCTTTTACACTTCTAATCTATCCTTTATCAAAAAATTGTTTTCGATAAACATGTGGAGAGTATCCTGTATATTTCTTAAATTTTTCAATATAGTAACTTACTGTACTAAAGCCTGTTGTTGTAGCAATTGTAGTGATAGATTCCTCACTATCACGTAATAGCTCCATACTTTTGCGAAGACGATAGTGTAGTAAATATGTGAATGGTGTCATGCCGACCATTTTTTTGAAAAAGCGACTACATTCTGCACGACTTAAAAAAACATGTGCAGCTAAATTTTCTAAAGATATCTTTTCCTGATAATGAGTATGTAAATAATCAAGCATATCCTTCGCTCGTTCATGCTGGACAATAATTGCTGGATCCAGTATTTCTTCTGTTAGCATTGATTGTGACAAAATCGTTTCCCAAATGACTAATAGCTCTCTCCATACCTTTAGCTCATAAAAAACAGCTTGCTCTTGTAGTAATTTCGCCACGATGTCTACTTTTTGCGCCAATTGGCCGGAAAGCTTTACATAGGGCAGTCTATTGCTCGTTAAATACGGTAGTACATATTTAGTGGCAAAAATACTGTCCTTGTGTCCGCCTAATAGCAACGGATTCACGTTAATACAGAAAATTGTAGCCCCCTCTATTTGATAAGGCTTTGCTTCATGTAAACATGATGCATTGACAAAAAGCCCCTCTGCCTCCTCAAGTACGAAAACATCTGCTCCTACTCGATATTCCACACGACCACTTTTCACATAGACAAATTGAATTTCCTTATGCCAATGTAACGGTAAAAAATCCAGACTATCTAATCGCAAAATCGTCTCATATAGTGCAACTGGAAATTCCTTCGTCCCATGTAACGTTAGTTCTTGTAAATCCTTTGCAATTTTAATATGTGTTAACGTCACTACATAGCTCACCTCAATATATTGATATTTTTAACCTTATAAATCGATATTTTTTGTATCAAACATTCTTTATAATTTCTTTATATTGATAGTTTAGGAGATGTTTAAAGATGAATCAATCTACACAGAAAAATCGTACGCTTGGTTTTATTCTTGTCATTCTAGGGGCAAGTTTTTGGGGTATTGGTGGTACCGTCGCTCAAAAGCTTTTTCAGCAAGAAAATATAGAGGTTGGCTGGCTCGTTTCTAGTCGTCTTCTTTTAGCTGGCCTATTGCTCATTACTGCCTATAAAATTATACATCGTAAAGAGTCTATTTTTGTGATGTGGCGGACAAAGCAAAATGCCTTTAGACAAATTTTATTTAGTTTATTAGGAATGCTGGCGGTTCAATATACTTATATGATGTCGATTGCTATAGGTAACTCGGCTGTTGCGACTTTATTGCAATATTTAGCACCACTTTTTATTATGGCCTATTATTTAATAACGAAGCACAGTCAATTGACAAGGCAGGATGTAATCGCTGTAACATTGACACTTGTTGGTACTTTCTTATTACTAACAAATGGCTCGTTGTCTACACTTTCTGTTCCAGCGACGGCCGTGTTTTGGGGGATTTTATCTGGTCTTTCGGCTGCTTTTTATACGTTATATGCCGTCTCACTCTTACAGCAATTTCACTCATTGTTAGTTGTAGGCTGGTCAATGCTTATTGGTGGGATTGTGATGAGCCTTTTCCATCAGCCCTGGCAAATTGACATGTCAAACTGGGCATTGTCGACAATCGCTTATTTTCTGTTTATCGTTATTTTTGGGACAATGCTAGCATTTTGGTTTTATATTGCTAGTTTACATTATTTATCGCCAAAAGAAACAAGTTTACTTGGTAGCTTGGAGCCTTTAACGGCTGTTATGACAAGTGTGTTTTGGCTTAAAATTGCCTTTGGTGGTTTTCAATTTATTGGGACAATACTTATTCTCTGCATGATTTTATATCTTACAGTTTTTCAGAGAAAGAAACATAGGAAGGTTTAATAAATCCGGATTTATTTCGCAACTTAGACCCAAAAGACTACGAATCCATACATAAAATTTACATATGCTGAACTTTTCATTAGCAGAGGAAATTTTAGCTTGCATCCATGCATATACAAAGTTCACTGACCATGAATGCAGGAAAAATAAAAAGCGCGATCTTTAGGGATCGCACTTTTCTCATATATAGCTCTTAATAGCTTGTATAAATTCATAAATAAAATATCCAGCAAATCCAATTAGTAGTACGCCCGCTACCATTGTAAGCGACTTAATGACTTTACGACTCATCGCTTTTCGGGTAACCGAAACAATGGCCATCAAGCTTATATCATGTAACAATATGCCACTTAAAACACCTGCAGCAATCACTAAAAAGTTTGATGACTCCCCTTGCCCATATGCTTTGGCTAGTACAACACCAAAAACATTTACCGATACGAAAAACATATACATTTCTTAAAAAATGCAGTCATCTCTACTGTGACACAACTTATATCTTTCGACTTTCGTTTTGTGTCTTCCTTATTCTTCGAGCCTGGTTTCGCGAAAAGCTACTGCCATTTTGTATGACTCTCCAAAGGCTTAAATTCCGCAGTATCGTTGCGTACACATCTAAGGTTTAGTTTTTAGTTGAACTCCTTAGATTGAATAATTTGCTAAATTAATGCTTGCATTCAAATCTCTATCCAGCTTTAATCCACAAGAGCAGATAAATAGTCTGTCTTTCAGTCTCAAATCGGATTTGATTTGTCCGCAACTAGAACAAGTTTTTGATGATGGAAACCATCTGTCGGCTTCAATAAATTCAATTCCGTATTTTTGACATTTGTATTGAATTTGACGTTTGAATTCATATAATTTTTGACTGGCTACAGCCTTCGCCAGATGTTTATTTTTCATCAACCCTTTTACATGTAAATGTTCCATGACAATACGAGATGGCTTGGTTTTCACAATCTCATTAGAACACTGATGTAAATAATTTGTTCGGATGTCGTTCAGTCGCTTATATAAATTACGGATTTCACTGTTTTGTTTTTGAATATTTTTCATATTCTTTAAAGGTGTTTTATAGATTGGCTTTCGGTTTTTAGTATACGCTTTTGTGTTGGCTTCCTGCTTACGAGCTAGTTGTCGTTGTTCTCGTTTCAACTTTTGCTCTAATCGTTTGACTTCTTTGGTTTTGTTGATGTTCTCTTTGAACTCGCCATCAGAACAAACAGCCAATTTTTTGACACCAACATCAATCCCTAAACTCTCATCTGTTAAATTATATGGCTCAAATTTTTGCTCATATCCAATGGATAAGAACCAATTTCGTCCGTCAAATGAAATGCGTGGATTTGAATATTTTTGACCTTTTTTAAGCTTAGGTAGCGCATTGCACGTTTTTACAATGCCAATCTTTTCACCTCTAAAACCTACATTTATTCTTGTTAAACTTTCATAATTTACATAAAAACTAACTTTACTTCTTCGTCTGCTTTTGAACTTTGGCTTTTCAGTAATGCCTTCGAACCAACGCTTTCTAGCAACATCGGCATCTTTCACCGCCTGATTGCTTCCGACTTCCTTTAGCCATTTATGCGTTGTTGGTTTCAGTTCGTTATTGATTTTCTTACGAACTTCGCCCTCTTTGACTGTTCGCTTCTTGTCGTTGTAAGTACGTTCGCTTTCAGCCAAAAAATAATTGTAAGCCCATCTCGCAGTCCCAGCAGACTTCCAAAACAAAATCTCTTGTTCTTTAGTTGGCTTTAGTC
Organism: Lysinibacillus sp. NPDC059133; assembly: GCF_042755925.1. Taxonomy (NCBI): domain Bacteria; kingdom Bacillati; phylum Bacillota; class Bacilli; order Caryophanales; family Bacillaceae; genus Lysinibacillus; species Lysinibacillus sp. NPDC059133. The sequence goes on from NZ_JBHZDH010000098.1 coordinate 7,640, forward strand.
TTATCTTTGTCGCCAGGATCATTGTTTTTCACCTTGACGTGGTGTACTGACTCGACAATAGCCAATTACCAACTTTCGTTTAGCAAATTTTCCAATGGACATTAATTCCATGCATACCACCTCTCTTTCACTATGATAAAATCACATTACCCTAATTAGAGAGGTTGTTAACATTTTTATATTTGTATATATTTTTCTTGTTCACACGAAGGCGCAACCCTTCATGCAGTCTTTCTCTCACGAGTAGACC
>NZ_JBHZDH010000099.1:0-7835 GCF_042755925.1 Lysinibacillus sp. NPDC059133
CCCCCAGGAAGCTCTGCTCTGCGCGAAAGCGAAGCGTCAGCGGCAAATGTTTTATCTGTGCGAAAGCGAAGCGGCAGCAACAAAGCGCCCAGTCGAAACGGAAATCAACCACACATTTTGGTCATGAGCTTATTATTTAGAAAGGAGGACTTTTATGATAAAAGCCGTTATTATTTTTCTTCTTGTTGGTTATTTAATTGGCTGTGTTCACGGCTCTAAAGTTGCTCAGTTTTTATCCGGGGTAGATTTAAAAAAGACTGGATATGGCAATGCAGGTGCCTCTAACGCAACACTCTCCCTTGGATGGAAATACGGCGTATTAGTTGCACTTATCGACATCGGTAAAGGCGTTGCCGCTATTATCGGTGCACATGCCTACCTCGCAGATCTAACACAATTAACAGAAATACACGTTTGGCTCTTTACCTATATCGTAGCTACCGGTGTCATTCTTGGTCATAATTTCCCATTTTATATGGGCTTCAACGGTGGCAAAGGTACCGCTTCAATCATAGGAATATTACTTGCGACTGATTGGAAAATCGGCTTATTTGCACTCATTTTATTTGTTATTTTATCTTTCCTGACGAACTATTTAATTATCGGTGTACTTGTATTTTATCTCGTTTTTTGTATAGCCACATATTTATGGATTCCTGGAATATACCCAACGATTATAGCCCTACTTCTTTTTGGTATAGCCATCATTTTGCATATCGAAAATATTAAACGATTGATGCTAGGAACTGAGCCTAAAGTTACTTCAGCATTTAAAAAGAAAAAATAATATATTTTGGATATTATTGTCTTTTCTATGACCGCGTATTTTCTCGTAACTGCCCATTATCGCTATAAATAGAGAGCATTTCACACACTAGTTTTTTTTACAATAAATAGACAAATTACTTTCTTAATAAAGCATTCTACTAGTCGATGTTATAGAAAATACTAGAAAGGGTGAGAAAGTATGTCTACTTCTGAACAAGCAAAACCGAAACGTAATTTGAAGCCACTCTGGATTGCATTAGCATTCGCATCACTAATCGTCATAACTTTTTTACCTAACAGCGGCGATTTACCTATAGCAGGACAACGGGCTTTGGCTATCTTAGCTTTCGCGGTCATCCTTTGGGTTACAGAAGCAGTATCCTATCCCGTTAGCTCTGCCATGATTATTGCTCTCGTCACAATCTTACTAGGGTTAGCTCCGTCAATGGAAGATCCAACGAAAGTGCTAGGAACATCAGATGCATTAAAATTAGCATTAAGCGGATTTAGTAATTCAGCAGTTGCACTAGTAGCCGCAGCTCTTTTCCTAGCGGCAGCCATGCAAATTACCAATTTACATAAACGTCTTGCGCTATGGATCCTTTCACTAGTAGGAACAAAAACGAAAGCCATAGTATTCGGTGCTATTTTAGTATCTATTGCACTTGCATTCTTTGTCCCTTCTGCCACTGCACGTGCAGGCGCAGTTGTGCCAATACTACTCGGAATGGTAGCAGCATTTGGTCTACCACGTGATAGTCGACTTGCTGCTTTACTTGTCATTACCTCTGTACAAGCTGTCTCCATTTGGAATATCGGTATTAAGACGGCAGCAGCTCAAAATATGGTCGCTTTAAATTTCATCAAAGAACAATTTGGTGTTGATATTTCTTGGGGTGCTTGGTTGCTTTACGCTGCCCCCTTCTCAATCATCATGTCAGTGGCTCTATTTTTCATTATGACTACACTAATTAAGCCTGAAACAAGTAATATCGAAGGTGGTAAAGAAGTAATCAAAAAACAGCTTGCGGAACTTGGTCCATTAAAAGCTCCCGAAATTCGATTAATCATCACATCGGTCGTTTTACTATTTTTCTGGGCTACAGAGGGCAAACTCCACCCATTCGATACGACAACCGTCACAATCGTTGCAATCGCCATTTTATTAATGCCAAAAATCGGAGTCTATTCGTGGAAGCAAGTTGAGCCTCATATTCCTTGGGGGACAATTATCGTCTTTGCAGTAGGAATTATGCTAGGAACAGTCTTGCTTAATACTAAAGGTGCATCTTGGTTATCTGATAAAGTATTCGGTTCACTCGGTTTAGATTCTATGCCAATTCTTGCAACAATTGCGCTTGTCACTTTATTTAACATTCTTATTCATTTAGGCTTTGCGAGTGCAACAAGCTTAGCATCTGCGCTTATACCAGTATTTATCGTTTTAGCCTCAACATTAACGGCTAATGTCGATCAGGTTGGTTTCGTTATCGTGCAACAATTCGTTATTAGCTTTGGTTTCCTCTTACCTATTAGTGCACCGCAAAATATGCTTGCCTATGGTACAGGAGCCTTTACAACAAAGGATTTCTTAAAATCTGGTATCCCATTAACGATTATTGGGTACATCCTAGTTCTTCTATTCTCCGCAACGTATTGGAAATGGATTGGATTATTGTAAGGAGGAAATTTGTAGCCAGGCTTTTCTGTGGGTACCTGTTCACTTCGGTGGCCACCTGAGCGTTTTGTCGGCTTACCTGATCACTTTGTGGATCAACCCGATCACTTAGAGACCTTGTTTGACCCGAGCTTTCCGCGAAATACGTTCTTAACAACTAAAAGCCTTGAAGGAACATATCAACTGTCCTTCAAGGCTTTTTCGATTTATTATTTCGATAAGGCTGGGTTCTTCATCGTACCATTTTTTGCGTAATTCACATGCCATGAGAGCGCTTTTTCTAGAATATGTGGCGTATGATGTCCACCAGTCGCTTCATTAGCATCGTTAAAATACTTCCATAATTGCTCACGATATTCTGGGTGTGCACAGTTATCGATAATGAGCCTAACCCGTTCTTTTGGAGCAAGCCCACGTAGGTCTGCTACTCCTTGCTCTGTTACGATGACGTCTACATCATGCTCTGTATGGTCTACATGCGATACCATTGGAACGATACTAGAAATATTTCCGCCTTTCGCGTAAGATTTCGTGACGAAAATACCTAATCGTGCATTACGCGCAAAGTCTCCAGAGCCGCCGATTCCATTCATCATTTTTGTGCCAGAAACATGTGTAGAATTCACATTCCCGTAAATATCCACTTCTAATGCCGTATTAACAGAAATTAACCCGAGTCGGCGAATAATTTCTGGTTGGTTAGAAATCTCTTGCGGACGTAATACTAGTTTATCTGTATATTTTTCAAAATTACCATAAACTCTATTTCCAACTTCCTCGGAAAGTGTAATAGAAGTAGCAGATGCGAAGTTTACCTTTCCGGTATCAATTAATTCGAATACCGCGTCTTGCAGTACTTCTGAATATACTTCTAAGTTCTCAAACTCGGAATCTTTAAAACCTAATAAAACGGCATTGGCTACTGAGCCTACACCCGACTGAATAGGTCTTAAGCTTGTTGTTAAACGACCTACTTTAATTTCTTCGCGTAGGAAATTTAATAAATGATTAGCCATAATATCCGTTTCTTCATCCGCAGGAACAATCGTTGATGGCGCATCTAAAATATCTGAAATCACAATGCCTTTTACTTTATTTAAATCTAGTGGTATACCAATTGTGCCAAGCCGATCGGATACATTTTGTAATGAAATAGGATCACGTTCCCCCTGTAGTCCTGGTATAAAAATATCATGGACACCCTCTAATTCATCAAGCTGAGCTACGTTCAACTCAATGATTATTTGGTCTGCCTCTTGCACAAAAATCGGAGAGTTACCAACTGAAGTTGTAGGAATTAGTAAGCCGTCTTCTGTAATAGCAGCTGCTTCAATAATCGCAAAATCAATAGGACCAATAATACCTTGACGTACTAACTCCGCATTATGTGATAGATGCGCATCAACAAATGTGATTTCACCACTGTTGATTTTGTTACGAATGCCGGCATCTGCTTGGAAAGGTCCACGTTTACGAATAACGCCAGCTTCCGCTAAGTATTGGTCAACTTCTGGGCCAAGTGATGCACCTGTATATACATCTACCTGGAAGCTCTCTTTTTTAGCTTTTTCCACAAGTGCAAGAGGTACCACTTTAACATCACCAGCGCGTGTAAACCCGCTCATCCCAAGTACCATCCCATCCTTAATCCAAGATGCTGCTTCTTCTGCTGTTACAACCTTGCTCCGTAGCTGTTCATTACGAAGCTTTTTCGCCAACTTTTCTGCCATTCCTTATTCCTCCATCCTACTTTATTTTTTAACTAGATTACTCGGTTTAATCCTCCTGGTATAGTCATCCAATTATTAGAAATCTAACCAAATAAACTGTTCACACATAATTTTAAACTATTTAGAATTTTTAATCTATAACTAACAAAATATTTAATTTTACGAGATATTTTATGCATTCGCAAATTATCTGAAAATAACTTCAATATCGAAAAAATTCGATTTTGAAGAAAAAGCGTGATATGCTCTTGATATATACAAAGAGGAAAAGGAGATTTAATAAATGGTTAAAGAATTATTACGTAACCACTCTTCGGTTCGTATTTATGATGGAAATCCGATTTCAAAGGAAATTATTGAAGAATTAATTGCTACTGCACAAATGGCTGCTACATCACATTTTGTGCAAGCTTATAGTGTTATTTGGGTAACAGATGAGGACAAAAAAGAAAAACTAGGGTTACTCTCTGGTAATCCTCGTCAATACGAAACTTCTGGCGGTGCCTTTGTCTTCTGTGTTGATTTCAAACGTCTTCAATCGGCAGGCAAATTAGAAGGTGTGGACATTGTCGCTGATTCCGCAGAAAACGTACTTGTTGGAGTAGCCGATGTAGCATTATTCGCGCAAAACTTTGTCGTTGCTGCAGAATCTATGGGATATGGAATTTGTTACATTGGAGGCGTGCGTAATAAGCCTGAAGAAATCAGCGAATTATTCAATCTACCTGACTATGTTTTCCCACTATTCGGCTTAACAATTGGGGTTCCCGCTCGTCGCAATGAAGTAAAACCTCGTTTACCTGTTGCAGCAGTATTACATGAAAATGAATACAATGCAGAAAAATACGAGGCGCTTTTACCAGCTTACAACGACACAATGGAAGCATACTATAATAATCGCTCATCCAATCGAAAAATTGATAACTGGACAAAGCAAATGGCGGATTTTTTAATTGAACAACGCCGTCCTCATATCAAAGATTTCTTAGCGAAAAAGGGTTTTAATTGGAAATAATCTCGTCAACAAGCTATGTGGAGTTCCTATCGCATGATAGTAACTTCACTTTTTTCTTACAGTTTTCTTTGGCTTCTAAAAGCTACGATAAATCAAAGGGATTAAATCAATGGACTTTTTAAACAAAGAGGAGCGTCAATATGGAAGTAGTATATATTGCAGGTGGATGTTTATGGGGAGTACAAGCTTTTATAAAAACTTTACCTGGAGTTAAGTTTACAGAAGCAGGAAGAGCTAATGGAACAAGCCATACACTTGAGGGTGATTACGATGGATACGCCGAATGTGTAAAAACAGGATTTGATCCGACAGTTGTAACAATCAGGGAATTAATGGGATATTTATTTGAAATCATTGATCCATACAGTTTGAATAAACAAGGACAGGATGTTGGCGAGAAATACAGAACAGGAATATATAGTGAAAAGTCTGAACACTTGAATGAGGCGAAGGCGTTTCTTGGTGAGAGAAATGATCGTGACCTTATAGTCGTTGAAGTATTACCTCTTACAAACTATTTGAGAAGTGCAGAAGAACATCAAGATAGGTTAGCTAGATGTCCAGATGATTATTGTCATATTCCAGAAGAAATATTAAATAGGTATAAGTAAGAGAAATTATTAAAAGATGGTTTATGGGATTTATAGTTTTCAGAAATGCTTTACCATATAATAAGGGGAACAGAACTGTTTAATCATTTTCAACGATCGGGCGCGATTGTTTAATAAGCATCTCGGTTCTTCTTAAACTAACGGTGGTGTTAATTAAAGATCATTGAGTTGCACTTGCGGCTCTTTTTTCTTTATTGAACTAACGGTGCAGGTTAGTTCAATAGCGTTGTTTAACTTGTGTTCAACAATCGGGCCAGATTATTGAATAACATTCTTTTATGAAATGTCCCCGAACGACGCTTTGGGAAGGTTATACTTCCACTAACGGGTGTAGTTATTGAATAAGGGCTGTGCTTTTATTGGATTAGATTGGAAAAAGTGTATATTAAAATTAGAACAAAATAAATTTATATGTAGGGAGATGACTACTTTATGAAAAAGAGAATTTCTATAGTATTAACAATGATAGCTATCATTACTTTTGGTGTTTTTATTTATTATGGGTCTTTGACCGAGGCTAATAAGGAAACCGACAGTATTGTAATAGATAAAGATGGAGAAGTAGTAGAACCACTTAGTGGTAACAACGATAATATAGGTCATTAATACACATTAATATCGGTAGACATTTTTCTTGACGTTCTATTTGTACCAATACTCTCTTAAGCAATCGGGCGTTTTAGTGCAACAAGGACTTATAAGCTATACAAAACAATCATAATAAACGTTCCCAAATGAAAGTTTGGAGAGAGACCGAAATCCAAGAAATACTGTTAAACCAACATTTCTTGGATTTTCCTTTAAATATTGTTTATACAGCTTTTTATGCAAATATATAAACAGGGCTACGATAGTACTTTTCAAGATTATGTAGAGTGTATTATCTGAATAAAAATCTGTATATTTGGCGCATTAAAACAAACTGCATTTTTTATCATTCATCATTCCTATACTTCAAGTACAGGGCCTTTAATTGAAAACCGATATTCAACAATCGGGCGCGATTGTGGAAGAAGCGTCGCTGTTCTTATTAAACTCCCATGAAAGAACGAAATAATCTTTCATTCTCTGTGGTGTAGCGCTGGTTTTTGCGCTACATGGATGGCTAACGGGTGCTTTAGTTGAACAAGAGCTACAAAAAAATAATCAAACATATTTATAAAAACTGTTTACTAAATTACAGGAAAGAAAGTATTTTGATCAATGCGTAGAAGCAAATAACAAAAACAATGACCGGCTCCAGGTATCATTGTGAGAAATTTTGAAAAAATGTTAAAATTTAAAAATAGAATAGGAGGAAAATAAATTGATTACATTAAAACCTATGAACAAAGAAGAGTTCAAACAATATATCAGTTATGCAATTGAAGACTATGCAAAAGACAAGATTGCTTCCGGAAATTGGAGTGAAGATGAAGCGCTTGACTTGTCGAGGGAATCATTTGAACGACTACTACCACAAGATGAGAAGACCGAGAATAATCATTTATTCTCTATCTTTCACAACGATATCCTAGTTGGAATGATTTGGATTTCACAAAAAGCGCCTACAAATCCTAATGAAGGTTTTATATATGATTTTGTGATTTTTGAGCAATATCAAGGGCAAGGGTATGGCAAGAAAGCAATGAGAGAAGCTGAAATTATTGCTAAAGAATTAGGTATGAATAAAATTGGTCTCAACGTTTTTGGTCATAATAAAATTGCACGTGGCTTATATGAAAAAATGGGTTATGAAATTACGAATATAACAATGGCTAAAACAATTTGATAGTGTAATACCAAAATCCAAGTACTCAATTAATTTTGAGCCTGGGCTTTTTTTATATAACGTCTCTTTGCTGTTGGTATTGGAGACACTTCTTCAACTAATGAGGTAGAGTTAACTTACTAAAAAATTGCATACAAAAAAGCCGAGGAATAAATCCTCGACTTTTTTAGGTGCCTAGCGACGTCCTACTCTCACAGGGGGAAGCCCCCAACTACCATCGGCGCTAAAGAGCTTAACTTCCGTGTTCGGTATGGGAACGGGT
>NZ_JBHZDH010000100.1:0-1296 GCF_042755925.1 Lysinibacillus sp. NPDC059133
GAATGGCGAATTAGGGTGAAAGAAATCCTGATGTTTCATTGGGACATAAATCATTCAACGACTGTATAATTTTGGTTAATCAACACGTGTGTAATCTGGTATCGAAACATTTAATGGGGTTATTAAAGATCTCCTATATACAACTCTTTCACCAACGATTTCCATTTTAGACCTAGTAGAATTTAAACTATCTAAAAGTATTTTAGGACACTCCAACATAATTTTTTTCAGACTACTACTATGTAATTTATCTAAAAGTTCATTAATAAGCACATCTATTTCAGAAGCAAGATGAAGTCTATTCTCTAAAATTTCTAACATAACTACACGATCACTTTTTAGGTTATGTACGCCAACTCTTTGTAAATGTTGAAGCAGTTGATCCACGAATTTTCACCTCTTTTTATGATTAAAACAATTGTCTTCTTACACTATGCTGCACTGTTAGTTGAAGAAGAAAAAGATGGGATTTCACACAGTACCCATCTTTAAGCAATGCACCCCGTTTCTTGAATCGAGATAAAATTTATCAATAAATCAATTCCTTTTTTAAGTAATACTGCTGATTTTCTTTGTTTGGATGTTCTTCAATTACACCTACTATTTCATAACCGTTCTTTTGATAGAAATTGGGGGCTTGAAAGCTAAACGTATCAAGTTGAATTAGTTTGCACCTGTTCTCTCTAGCTATGTTTTCTATACAATTTAATAACTCTTTCCCATATCCTTTTCCCCTAAGTAATTCATCAACCCATAGGTAATCAATATGTAAGTTATACCAGAAAATTGTTCCTGTTATGCCCCCTAAAATTTCTCCTTCTTCATCCCTAAGAATAAAGGTAATATTCTTGACTGGATGTTTTACATCATCAGGTAGCTTAGAAAGATTATGTTCTATTACTTTTTTTCGAATATATTCACGATCCTCTTGATTCCATTGTTGAGTTATTAGCATAATTCCCCTCCTAATAGTTGAGTCAGTTAACCGTATTCTAAATTCGACTTAACAACCTTTTATAAAATTTTTACATACTCGCAAAAAAAACTGAAATTAACTCCGCTTTTCTACTGAGTTCCAAAGACTTGTAATATATAGTTGCTCTCTTGTTCCTTAGTAAAAATACCAGTGGCTATACCACCTTCTTTTATCCCATGATTAAACCACATATCATTATTGTCTTTATCCACCAATTTATAAGAGCTGCCTATGCAACTCAATGATCTTTCATTAACGCCCCCGTTAGCCATCTATGAAGCGCAAAAATCTGCTCTTCACCACAGAAAATGAAAGATGAT
>NZ_JBHZDH010000100.1:1392-4347 GCF_042755925.1 Lysinibacillus sp. NPDC059133
AGAGCTGCCTATGCAACTCAATGATCTTTCATTAACGCCCCCGTTAGCCATCTATGAAGCGCAAAAATCTGCTCTTCACCACAGAAAATGAAAGATGATTAAGTTCTTTCATGGGAGTTTAAGTGTAACATTTCACAAGCTAACTTGATTTTTTTAAAATCCATTTCTAAATCTTTGTTCTTTTATTACAGGAATACTTCTGCTTACAAATTAAGAAGAAAAGGTCACCAGACACTATTCCTCATATATTTTCTAGCTTATAATTTTAACTCTTTAATTAAGAACTTCTCTTTTATTCTATATGGGGTAGCGTGCCAGAAACAACTCTTTTGGAACTTCTCGCATCATAATTATGGTAAAATAGGTTAATTATGATGTGTTATATTGTTGGGGGTATTATAATTGATGAAGAAATCCATAATTATTTTAGTAGTGATAGGCGCAATTGGTGTATATTGGTTTTGGCCTAAAGCACACGTTGAAGAACCTATTGTGATGTCCGTTCAACTTGACGAAGTAAGTAAAACATTAGCCGTTTCATACATAGTTGAACAAAATAACGATACGTATTTAATGGAAATTGCACATAATACAAAAGGATTTTACCCTCCGCGAAACAGTGGTAATTGGGATGGGGAAACTAATTTTACAGAAGTATTAGCAGTACAAAATGGCTATGAGCTACGAGAAGATGTAGTTGAACTAACAGACGAACAGCTCTCCTACTTTCTTTCATTAGAAGAGCGTACATTACCTGTTGAAATTTCATTTGAAAACTATTCTCCAATTGATACAACACTTGTTCTACTAATGGAAGGTGAGGCAGTAGACGTAATAAAGAATGATGATTTACTTCGCTATACGTATACATCCTCTAAAGATGAAACGATTGATTCAATCGGTCATTATGATAGTGTAGCTACGATTTCATTCGAACAGAATAATGAGGAAGTTGATTTTCCACTCACACTTACACAGGGAAGTTCAGTAGATATTCTTATCAACGAACCATACAAACTTAGTTCGAAGGATAAACTTTTACTTGAAATTACAATGATTGATGGACAATCAGTTACGAATAATATCTTAATGACTAGATCTATTCCAAAAGGATACTTAAAGCAAATTGTAAAGGAAGCGAATGCTAATAATAATTGAGTAGATTATTTATAATCTACCAAAACCTATTTAAATACATAAGCGTTTTAGTTGAATAAAGTTATTACTATATACAAAACAAATCTAATAAACGTTCCTAAGTGCTAATTTGGGCACACACAACCTCAAAATGTTGATAGTACAGCGTTTTGAGGTTGTTTTGGGTGCGATACGTCCATACGTTTTTTTTATGCAAAGGCCTTGAATGCAGTTACTGTAAGTCTTTTTTTGATTTGCAGAAAAATGCTGCTGGTGCACTGTCTGTATAAAATCGTACATATTCAGACAATTTCTTGTCGTACATATGCACTTTTATTACGAGCCCCTTATTGAACTACCCTGCACCATTAGTTCAATAAGAAAAAAAGAGCTGCTTATGCAACTCAATGATCTTCAAGTAAAGCCCCTGTTAGTTTAAGTGTATTACATCACAAATATACGATTTGTATCAGAAGAACTGAATACTCTTTATTTATAGTAGTCTTCTTGAAGCATTCCCATAAGTACTTCATCAGAGTATTTATTGTTCATATAAAGGGATTGTCTCAATGTTCCTTCTTTTATAAATCCTGCTTTTTCATATGCTTTTATGCCACGAATATTATGAGAAAATACCTCTAATTCCAAACGATTTAGTTTAAGCTCCTCAAAAGTAAATTTCTGTGCAAGTTGAGTTGCTTCAGTACCATAACCTTTGTTCAAAGTATCTCTACTATGTAGTGATATTCTAAAACCCGCCTTTTTGTTGTTTTGATCAATGTCTAAGATGGCTAAATCACCTATTATTTCATTACTATCCAATAAACAAATGGCAAAATCATAACGTGTGGGGTCTTTGCTAAACTGTTTATAACTTTTATTTATTTCATCAAGAGTAAATGACTTTCGAGTGCCAGTCATGTACAAAAACTCTTCATCCTGACAAGACTTATAAATACTTTCTATATCTTCATCTTTAATAGGTCTTAAGTAAACAAACATTCCCTTTATCATCATAATAATTCCCTCATTCTCCTGTTTCTTTTTCGAAAATAGCATATCTTGTAAAATTCTCTGACTTTGCTAATCTCTTTAAGGTTTTATTCAAGAATCCCCTTGACTTTAATACGCTTGAAATGAATAAAGGTTCCAATTTTAAACAAATTTCCTATTCGTAATTAACTAATATCCATTTTGGTTATTGAACTTGACTGCTCCGCTAGCTCAATAAGAAAAGTTCCCTTTGACTCCACCCAATGACTAATTTCACAATCATCAATCCAAAGATCAAAAATCGGCAGATATGAATGATGGAATTCATACCTGCCAAAGCTGCTTACTCTAATTTTCTAAATTATATGTTCTTTAATTTAATTCATGTTGTTATATAATTGCTCGATAATAAGTGAGGAATCTGCATCTAGATTTTCTTTATTTTCGATGATGATTTTACCTTCATATAATGATTCACCTGTTCGTAAATCACCGATAAAGAACAAATTACCCTCCGAAGCACGATTGGCTAAATATAATTTACCATCTGTAATCTGTAAAAAAGGTTCTTCTTTAACATTAGCAATGCTTGGATACTTAAAGTTTAAAGGCTCTTCCCACTGTTCCTTTTCTATATTATAACGGTTCAGTTCTAGCCCATTGGCTGAATGAACTGGAATGAATATATCTGTTCCTTGAAGAATCATCGACTTTGTATGTGGTTTTAATTCGGCTGGAATTGTCCATTCCTTCACTTCATTATTACGATTGTTATAAAGATACATTTTGCTAGAGATCGTTTCACGCTCATCATCTTCTAGATGC
>NZ_JBHZDH010000100.1:4446-7628 GCF_042755925.1 Lysinibacillus sp. NPDC059133
TCGGCTGGAATTGTCCATTCCTTCACTTCATTATTACGATTGTTATAAAGATACATTTTGCTAGAGATCGTTTCACGCTCATCATCTTCTAGATGCTTGTATTTTTCAATCATATATAAGAAATAATTTTCATTTTGTACTTTATTATATTCATTAAATATACGAATGCTGGCCTGTCCTATCTCTTCTGACTCTATTTTTGCAAGTATCGAGTCATGTTCTAATTCCTTTTTGTTTTCATCAACCGTATATATGTGCAACTCTTCCTCACCATTGAGATGGCTTGTTGCTAATATTTTTATTTTTCCATTTTCTACATAGACATCTTCCTCATTGATCCAGTCATAGCTTACTTGGACTGGCGCATTGATTTCAAATGACGCACTTTCATTTGTATGTTTATCAAGTATATCGATTTGAATAGTTAAAAGATTCTCTCGGCGCTCTTTTTGACCACCATTTGGTAAAATTACGTAAATCAGACGGTCTTCGTCTTCAAAATACTGACCAGGATTAAATTCTTTTCCACGCATAAAATGACGGTGTTCTTGAATATACTTTTGAAACATCAAAGGTATATTTCGTCCTTTCAACTCTCCAATAAAAGACCCGCTCTGATTAGTCGAACCATCTTTTGATATATGCAACCTACGATAAATATCACCACTATGATAACTCGCTTGAAGGATAAGATTGTCGATTTCTCCCTTATTTCCGCTAGTAGTTTCAATTTTAAAGGATACACCCTTTGCCATTGCCTGTTGAATATAGTAAGAACCGATTGTCGTCACGATGATTAAACTAATCAATATCGTTTTCCAATATTTTTTCATAGTCATTCCCCTTTAGACCCTGATTTTATATTTTAACAAATGATTCGCGATCCAAATGGCACTCCCTAATACGATGATGCTCATTACTAGTACCATTAGAAAGACTTCAAGTGAGTAAAAATAGCCACTAGAAAATTCATTCAAGAAGATTGGCGCAAAAAAGACTCCGAACGAAAGCATTCCATAAACGATTGCGAAAAAAATACCTTTTAAACCGTAACTTCGTTCAATTAAAATGGCCGTGAATAGAACTGCTACAAAGATTAGCCCGACTCCATAAATCAGGATAAATTCTGTAAAGGTATTCGGATACAGCCAGCCCCACATTTCTAAACTATAATTACCAAAATTATCATAAAATGAAAAATGCGATTGTAAATCTGTTGGTATCATACTATTAACAATTTGCATTTCGATCGGGATTAACAATATTTGCAAGGTAACTAATCCAAGTACAAAAACCATAATAGTCGTCAATTTTGCGAAATAAATAGTAATTCTTTCAGTTGGCAACATTAATAATCTGTAAATAAACGTGTTTTTTCCAAACCAATCTCGATACCAAATAAAGAAAACATAAATCATCAATATGGCGATGCTAAAAAAGATTGGCATCAGAAACCAACCAGACTCAATGAAACGATGAAAAGGAAAAACCCCGTATCCCTTAATATATTGGCCCATTGATAGTTGATTTTTATACATCACCTGATCTGCGTCATTCATATATGCTTTTGACACGACAATCGCCCCAATGAACTGACTGGAAATTATCAATCCTATTAAGGTTAGGTACAGTTTGAAAAATCGATTTACTTCGAAATTAAGAAGTTTTAAATAGTTTTTCATCCACGATACACCTCTCTCATGACATCAACTACTGATTTCCCTTCCTTTTCACGCACTTCCTCTACGCTAAATTCCTTTAATACTTCACCGTTATCAATAAGCACTGCTCTATCAATCAAGTGTTCAATATCACTAATTTCATGGGTTGTGAGAATCACACCACGATCTTCAATTAAATGGCTTGTAAACACTTCGGCAATCTGTTCACGGGAGAAAATATCAATACCAGAGAATGGTTCATCCATCAGTAAGTAATCCACATCCAGTGCCAAACCTAATATCATATTGACTTTAGCCATATTCCCCTTTGATAAATTGGCAATTCGTTCAGTAGGGTCTAGTTTAAAAAATTGCAACAACTTTTCTGCCCTTTGAGGATCCCAGTTTTTATAAAAATCCGCCATGAACGCAAAGGCATCACAAATTTTCATTTGCGGTAACATCGTAATCGTATCTGGAATAAAGGTAACTCTTTCAAAGCTTTCTTTCCGGATTTTTTCCCCATCAATCAAAATTTCACCGCTATTAATAGGCGTGAGCGCCATTATAGCTTTCATGATTGTCGTCTTTCCTACTCCGTTTATCCCAATTAAACAAGTAATTTCCCCTTTTTCAGCAGTAAATGAAAGACCTTTTAATACCTGTTTCCTGCCGTATTTTTTCTCGACATTTTTTACTTCGATCATTTCGATCCCTCCGCTTCTCCGCTATCGGCATCATGCTTTTTCTTCACTAGTTCCAACACTTCGGATAACGGCACATCGATGGATTTAATAGAACCTAAAAATAAGTCAACCGCATCGATAATCAATTCCTCACGGACACTTTTAAGGACCGCTTCATCTTTAGTAATGCAGCTCGGCATATTCCCCTCAGTAAAAATCAATCCTTGTTCCTCCATTTCCTTATAAGCTCGTTGTGCGGTATTTGGGTTAATCTTCAGCCGGTTGGCTAGTTCTCTTCTTGATGGAATCTCCTGACCAGGTTCAAAATACCCCTTGGCGATTTGCTCTTTAAAATGCCGGATAACTTGGACATACACTGGATCCCGATTATTAAACTTTACAGTCAATTAACTCAACTCCCAGAAAATCATATTTTCGTGTATTAATCACTTAATACAGTTTGTGCATAATGGTGGGCAAAGTACTTTAAAGAAGCACCCGATTTATTTTAAGCTAATCGGTCTTGGTGTATCAACACCTTAATACACCGTTCTTAAAAAAATGTAAAAGTGTATTAAGCACACAATACACCCTTCGTAATGTATTATAGGCTTAATACACTTTTTATGTCAACCAAATCCATGGAAATATTTCTCTATGTTTAAAAAGACAACCAGTTTTTATACCTATCTGCCATGAAAGTTTGAGTGGAAAAAGGCTCTACTCCTGATTGAAGTAAAAAAGAGCATGGGCTATCAGGTTTAGAAGATGCCAGAAAACATGCTTCAGGTCGCCCTTTAGATCGTGAATTAAGTTTAGAAGAAAAATACGTCCG
>NZ_JBHZDH010000101.1:0-7278 GCF_042755925.1 Lysinibacillus sp. NPDC059133
GATAAAACCGTGTAGCTGTCGCTTCGCTTTCGCACAGATAAAACCGTGTTGCTGTCGCTTCGCTTTCGCACAGATAAAACCGTGTTGCTGTCGCTTTTCTTTCGCTACCAAAACCATTTGAACTGACGTTTCACTTACGTTACATAAAACATTGCTGAAAGAAATTGAAATTTAGCCAAAAAAAGGACTGCAATAAATGCAGTCCTCCGCTTTATGTTATCTTATAAAAGATTAAGCTTCTTGTGTTGCTGGGTATACAGATACTTGTTTGCGATCGCGACCTAAACGTTCGAATTTAACAACGCCGTCAACTTTAGCAAATAGTGTATCGTCACCACCACGACCTACGTTTGTACCTGGGTAAATTTTTGTACCGCGTTGACGGTAAAGAATTGAACCACCAGTTACGAATTGGCCATCAGCACGTTTAGCACCAAGTCGTTTAGACTCAGAGTCACGTCCGTTTTTAGTAGAACCTACACCTTTTTTAGATGCGAAAAATTGTAAGTCTAAAGTTAATAATAATTTCATCGTGTTCCACCTCCTACTTGGTTGTAGTTGATTTGGATATATTGTCCGTAATTTTGCACCATTGAATACACTTGGGCAGTCATTACTTGGACAATTAACTGTAGTTTTGCATCAATCTCAGGCTCTATATCTGATGGTAAATCTACCTTAAGATAGCCTCCACCTTCAGTAGCTTGTTCGATTTCTGGCTGTAATTGTAATAGTGCATAAATAGCATTCACCGTACCTATGGCAATGGTAGATGCTCCTGCACATACTAAATCTTTACCAGATTCATCGTATTCCGCATGTCCTGAAAATTCAAATGCTGACACATGTCTATTTTCATTGTGATAAATCGTAACTTGTATCATTCGCTACACCTCACAATTAAGCGTTGATAGTTTCAACAACTAATTTTGTGTAAGGTTGACGGTGACCTTGTTTACGACGGTAGTTCTTTTTAGCTTTCAATTTGAAAACAACGATTTTTTTCGCACGGCCTTCTTTCACAACTTTAGCTGTTACAGTAGCGCCTTCTACGAATGGAGCTCCAACTTTAACGTTTTCGCCACCTACGAATAAAACTTTATCGAAAGTTACAACCTCGTCAGCTTCTACACCTAATTTTTCAATATAGATTTCTTGACCAGCTTCTACTTTGATTTGTTTACCACCAGTTTCAATAATTGCGTACATTTTACTGCACCTCCTCTTAGACTCAGACTCGCCTGTTTATAAAGGTGATCATACGATACTTAAACCTTTCCAGTGCGGTTGTAGTAGCACAGGTGCTACAAACAATAACATTAAAATATTACCACACGATTTATTTTAAGTCAATCTATTCATTACATATTTCTCAAATGCTAAACGATATTTTCGATAATTCCATTCCTTTAACACTTGAAGCCATATAAATAAACATAAAATTGCTAAAAAAATAGATTGTGGGAGGTAACATAAAGTTATCATGAATAGTATAAAGGCAATTATAAGAGAAAACCAGTAGTAATATTCAAACGCACGAACATTTGGATTGAATAAAAATAAGCACGCTATAAATATTCTGCCACCGTCCAATGGAATAATCGGTAAAACATTGATTGCTAATAGCACAAGTTGCACATTAATAAGCTTAGTAGCAAGCAGTTCAGGCATAAAAAAAGCGAGGCCAATCCCTAGTATTGTAGCGATTGGTCCTCCTAAGGCAATCCAAAGGAGTGACGTTGCTGGCACAACCGCTGGATTTTCAAATTCTATTTCCCCTCCGTAAGGTGTAATAACGCATGATTTTACGTTAACGCCACAAAGCATCGCCATTAACAAATGACCTGCTTCATGCCATAATAACGAAGATAAAATAATAGCGTAATAAGCAATTTGACCGGTGAAAATCATTAAAAATACGAGAGGGATACATAGAAGATGCAGTTTAATTTTCATTGGACTCCGCTGCTTCAAGCCACTGTACAATCTGCTCTAAACTATATTGTGCCTTGTCTTGCTCAATCGAGATATAGAGTTGCCCCGTCTCTTTCATACCGATTAAATCGTTTGCCTGCACTGTTGTGTATGGAAGTTGTGCTAAACTATCCAGCATACCATAGGATACAGTTGTACCATCATCATAGCTTATCGTCATTGTTTTACCAGTATATTTTGTATGACCGGTGAAAACGACAAGACCATTCTTTCCAGCATATACCGGCAGGCCCATGTCATATTGCAATAAAAAGCCTTCCTTAAAAACTTGCGCATTGGCAAATGATAATAGTTCAGTTTGTCCAACATCACTCGATACTAAAATTGTTGTATCCTCTTTATTTAGCCAACTTTGTCCGAGCTCACTTAAATAGGTTAAATCCGCTGATGTTGTAACAAGTTTTCGCACCGGTGTTTCCAATACGCCTTGATCCTCTAAACGAATTACTAGCATAATTGCAGCCACAAGCAATATTGTGATCAACCATTTCCATTTTTTAAACAAGCCCTCATCCTTTTTTCACACTATATGAGCTTGCATGTCCATTCATGCACAAGAAAAAAACCTTCTCGTACAAATGCACGAAAAGGTTAATGTTTATCTTGAAAATAACGCTTTAAGTTTTGAAAATACACCTTTATGTTCATCTTCAATGGTCATAAGTGGTACAGATTCTCCAAGTATTCTCCGGGCAATATTACGGTAACCAAGAGATGCTTTATTAGCAGGATCCATTACTACTGGTTCACCTTTATTGGATGATGAAATAACCCCTTCGTTATCTACAATGATTCCTAATAAATCAATAGACAAATGTGTTGTAATTTCATTAACATCCAAAGTATCACCGCTTTTCATCATATGCTGGCGAATGCGGTTAATAATTAGTTTAGGTGCAGTAATTTCTTCCTGTTCGAGTAAGCCAATAATTCGGTCTGCATCACGCACAGCAGAGATTTCTGGCGTTGTTACTACAATGGCATGATCAGCACCAGCAACAGCATTGCGATAGCCTTGTTCAATGCCCGCTGGACAATCTATTAAAACATAATCATAGTCTCTTTTTAATTCTTCTACTAAGCTCTTCATCTGCTCAGGTTTAACTGCATTTTTATCTGTCGTTTGAGCAGCAGGTAATAAAAATAGTTTTTCATCTACACGTTTATCTTTTATTAGTGCTTGATGAATCTTACAGCGCCCTTCAACAACATCTACTAAATCATAGATAATTCGATTCTCCAGACCTAAAATCACGTCCAAATTACGCAATCCAATATCTGTATCTACTAAACATACTTTTTTACCTTGCAGCGCCAATGCAGTCCCAAGGTTAGCCGTTGTCGTCGTTTTTCCGACGCCACCTTTACCTGAAGTTATGACGATCGCTTCTCCCACACTAGCTTCCTCCCTTAGACACATTTAACAATGGTCGAATATTTTTTAACGCGTGAATTTGATCGTACGTAATGCACCCATCATAGCCTATAAATGCACAAGCCATCTCTTCCTGATTAATCGTTTTCACATGTTCATCTGACATTGCCTGAACCTGATCAGCAATCATGATATGTGTAGCTTCAAAATAAGATGCCGCAATGATTGCTTCCTTATTACCATGAACACCAGCATGTGCAATTCCTTTAAGTTTTCCTAGGACATACACATTGCCAGCTGCTTCTACACGTCCATTCGGATTGACATTCCCTACGATAATAATATCCCCAGGCGAGCGTAGAACTTGACCCGATCTGACCACACCTAAATATGTATCTTGTTGACTTTCAATCCTTTTCTGGTTGCTCTCATGGACAGTCAGTACTTCACTTTGCACCTTTGAAACGATTAGTTGCTCTGTTTCCTGAACAATTTTAATAAGCTCATTGATTTGTTCATCAGAACAGTATCGATAGCCCAAATATAATTGTACATCTACTTTACTATCGATACCGCTCTCTAAAACTTTCTTTTTAAGCTCTTCTACTAAATCGACATACGCACATTGATCGTCTAAATGAAGAACAAATCCATCCTTTGTCCCCTTCATATTAACTAACTGTTTTTTCATGAATGCCTCACCCCACGTTGCTCTTTGTTAAGAAACTTCACGTGCTCTCTGTAAGACACGCGCATTAATCAGATACTTGAAGGCCCAACCAAGAATCATTAAAAATAGTGCATTAGCAATGATCGTTGGCAGTAATCGTGAACGTAAGAAATCCGAAAATGGAATCGTTGTAAAGTCGATAAGATAGAAGAATTGATAGAGTATAAATTCTAAAATTGCTACTAAAACAACTGAAATCGTCGTTGTCACAACTAAGTGCTGATGAATAACTTTCACAATTGACCCTGCTAAAAAACAAATAAGCGGAAATAGTACTGAATATAATCCAATAATATCAATGTAAAACACATCATACAAGACACCAAAAAAAAGTCCATACATTACCGCTCGTTGACGGCTGTAATAGATGGATATAAATATTAAATATAAGATTAAAAATCTAGGAACTAAATAATAGATTTGCCCTTTCACTTCAATCGGTGAAAACATAGCAAACTCTGGTTCTAGTAAAAATAGTAAAACTGCCACAGAAGGGATGAGAAATCGAACCATTATTCCGCCTCCTCTTTACCCTTTGGTGGATGTGTTAAATCTCCGTTTGATGCATTACCATCCGATCCATCTATTACAGTAGAGGAACGTTTAGCAATAACAACATAGTCTAAAATTGAAAAATCAGCAGATGGTTTTACGTAAGCCATTTTTGTTAAGCCATGATCATCTGTACTTACTTCAGTTATTTCTCCGATTGGCACATTTTTTGGGAAAACACCGCCAAGCCCTGATGAAACTACTTGTTGGCCTTTTTTCACTGTTAAACTTGAATCGATTCGCTTCATGATGAGTTCATTACGCTCTTTATCATAGCCCTCGATTAAACCGTATGCTTGTTTATCTCCTTGAACCATCGCAGAAACACGATAGTTTGGATTATTTGTATATAAAAGCTCTACCTCAGAGGTGAAAGGCGTCACTAAAGTCACTTTACCGACTAATCCTTTCGCTGTCATAACTGCCATATTTTTTTCTACACCGTGTGAAGATCCTTTATCTAAAATAATTTTTTCTTCCCACTGGTCAGGGTTTCTGGCAATAACTGTGGCATGAATCGGATCATATGCTTTTAAGCTTTCCGATTTGTCCATAAGCTCTTGAAACTTTTTAATATCAGATTTCAAGTCCGCTGCCTCAGCTTGTACAGCTACAAATTCATCTAAGCGTGCTTTTAAACGTTTATTTTCTTCGTACGTGTTTAAGAGGGAATCAATACTATCAAAAACACCAGTAATATAATTCGCCGGCTTCGCAACAATGGATTGTGCGACGCCGACAGTGTCTTTAATAATTTGCTCTGGTAAAGTTGCGTTCGTCCGTTCACGTAATGAGAAGCTAATCAATGCCACAAGAAAAACCATGCCCACGAGTAGCAAAATTAATTTCTTATTGAAAAAAAACTGTGGCATTGCCTAAACCTCCTTACCCTTTAACTTGTTGTTGACGAATTAAATCAATATGTTCTAGAGCCTTACCTGTACCAATAGCAACACAGTCCAGTGGATCTTCTGCGATAAATACTGGCATATTTGTTTCTTGGCTAATAACTTTGTCTAGATTCGTTAATAGCGCACCACCACCTGTTAGTACAATTCCGCGTTCCATTACGTCTGCAGATAATTCAGGAGGTGTTTGTTCAAGCGTTTTGCGAACACCATCAATAATAGATGCTACCGCTTCACGTAAAGATTCAGAAATTTCCTGTGAAGAAATTTCGATTGTTTTCGGTAAACCTGTTAAAAGGTCGCGTCCTCTAATGTCCATTTTTTCTTCTGGACCCTCAGCCAACGCTGTACCAATTTCCATTTTTACTGCTTCCGCAGTACGTTCACCAATTGTTAAATTATATGATTTACGAATATACGAAATGATGGATTGGTCCATTGCATCCCCGCCAACACGCACGGATTCACTTGTTACAATACCACCTAATGAAATAACTGCTACCTCTGTTGTACCACCACCGATATCAACGACCATTGACCCTGTTGGATCCCATACTGGTAAGTTCGAACCGATTGCTGCTGCAAATGGCTCTTCAATTGTAAATGCGTCTTTAGCACCTGCTTGGCGAGCAGCATCAATAACCGCACGTTGTTCAACCGATGTAATACCGTAAGGCACACAAATCATAACATTCGGCTTTTTCCAATTACCACCAGAATTTTTACAAGCTTCTTTTAAATAGTATTCTATCATTGCTGTAGTAATATCAAAATCAGCAATAACGCCATCTTTCATTGGACGAATTGCTACGATTGAGCCAGGTGTACGACCAATCATATTTTTCGCATCATTACCAACTGCAACGATGTCTCCAGTTTTTGTATTTTTTGCTACGACTGAAGGTTCGCGTAAAACGATTCCCTTCCCTTTAATAAACACTAATGTATTCGCTGTGCCAAGGTCAATCCCGACATCTTTACTTCCTAATCCAAACAAATTGTGTACTCCCTTTCTATTTAAGCCATACTTTCGTTGACATCAACTACGCCCAGGCGTGTTTACACCCGAAGCTCTATCTTCATTCACTCAGTGTTAGACACCTACTGAAAAAAACTACACCCTCAATTATCTCACACCTTTTGGAGTGAGAGTCTTTTTCTGAATAAAAATAAAATCATACCTTTCATTATAACGGAAAAACGCAAGAATTTGTAGTACCACATACCTCTTCTCGCGGAAAAGATACTATTTTAATTCCCTCCTAAACAAAAACAGTACGTATAGATTAGCATATAATTTTTATTCTTGTAAGACAATGTGTAATAGGCTACCAATTTTTGTGAATATTATAGACATTTCTACGAATACAATAACGTTTTCTATAAAAAAAGGTTCGCTTTCATTTTTAGCTTTTCGCAAAAAAATACAAAATATTTATTTTTAAAATAATAAAGTGATTTGATTCTTCACTAAATTTTGGAAAAAAAGAACACTGTAAGGCTTCCCGAAATGATTCGCAACTGCTTTACAATTCTAAATCGTATAGATACTTGGATCGTCACCAAAACGTGTGGTTGATTTCCGTTCCGACTGGGCGCTTTGTTGTTGCTGTCGCTTCGCTTTCGCACAGATAAAACATTTGCTGTCGCTACGTTAGCACTACGCTTTCGCACAGAAAACATCCGCTTCGCTGCAGGGTCTCGGGCCAACAGATGTT
>NZ_JBHZDH010000102.1:0-7033 GCF_042755925.1 Lysinibacillus sp. NPDC059133
ATAGTAAAAAAATGGATGTTTACTATCTCTATTTGAGAGTCTTTTATTTTCTTCAAAAACGGAAGAAATAGAAAACAGAAAATTCAATTAAAATTCATGCGACGTTAGTGATGAATAGATTTTTTAAAAAGGTTTTGAGGAGAAAACAGCCAAACCTTCATAAGTATAATTCATTGTAATTCGTAAATAGTAAGTTGACGGAGTTATGTGAATTTGAATTTGGGAGGTGATGCTTATGACACGTAAATATGTATTGGTTTTATCCCTTTGTTTTTTAATCATATCGGTATTTTTTACAGAGCTGACAGCCTATGCGGATAAAGGTCGGCCTTATTATGAGGAGACAGGGGAAGTCGTGTGGGACATTAATACAAAAGACAAAATAATTGCGCTTACCTTTGACGATGGACCTCATCCCAAATATACGGCGGCTATTTTGGATTTATTGGAAAAGTATGATGCAAAAGCGACGTTTTTTATTATTGGTAAAAATGCAGAAAAATATCCAGACCTTGTTTTACGATCTTATTCTGAAGGGCATGAGCTGGCCAATCATACGTATTCACATCCGTTTAAAGCTTCCGTAGCTGAATTACAGGCACAACTGCGTAAGACAAAGGCAATAATTTATGGTATTACTGGATTTGCACCAATTTTGTTCCGTCCTGTAGGTGGTTACTATAATGATCAAATGATCAATGCCGCTGTAAAGGATGGATACAAAGTAGTTATGTGGTCTTGGCATCAGGATACTCAAGATTGGAAACAGCCGGGTGTCAACAAAATTGTCCAAAAAGTGATGAATGGGTCGAAGCCTGGAGATGTTATTTTGTTCCATGATGGAGGCGGCGATCGTACGCAGACTATTAAGGCACTGGAAGAAATCTTACCAGAACTTAAAAAACAAGGTTATACATTTGTCACAATATCCGAGTTGATTAAAAGCAAACAGCAACAAGAGCAAGTGCAATAAGGAAAATAAGCCATCTCATTAGATTGAAATGGCTTATTTTTTCTCCATGACAGAATCTGTCATCGCGCAGCGGATAGTATAATTAGTCATTTCAGTATTACCAAAATAATAGTGGTGCTAGTGCAATTCCACCAATAGCGCCAAGTGCGATTCCTAAGCCAAAACCTGCTCCGGATCCTCCCCAACCCCAATAACCTAAACCATAACCGCCAAATCGTCTATCAGGTTGAATCCACACCTGTCTTCTATCCACTCTAGTTATTTCTCCATAATGTACTCTGCCACATGTTTCTTCAATTCTTACACGTTTACCATGATATTGACAACAAAGATTATAAGTATTAGCTGGATTCACAAACTATCCCTCCTTTCGACTTCCTTACAAGCTAATATATGCGGTTTCAATCATTATCACTAGCCGATTGTCTACTTCAGACATAAGCTATAGTAAGGAGGGAAAGTATGTCAGTAATACCAACAGATGAGTGGCTCAATGAATTAATGGCTAGTCAAAGGTTTAATGACAGTAAAAATCTTGAGGACTTACAACGCTCTATTCTTTGCGGTCGTTTAGTAGAGATTTTTATTGGCGGATCTCCAGATGAAATACAATTTGAACTACAGCAACAGGGGCTTTTTCAGTCACATGAAAAAATAGACATTAACAAGTTAAAAAAACAAAACGTTTGGGAAGTAGTACAGAAAGAATTTAACTATTTAAAGGAAAGGTGGAGCGGTCCAAATATACCAATCTATATCTTCCCAATCACACAGGAGCAAATGATTACTAAGAAAAACGGTGTTGCCTATCCAAATGCTCTGTTTTTATATATAGAAGAGCTTGAAAAGCAGGAGCTTAAAGCGTTATTTGCACATGAGTATAATCACGTTTGTCGTCTGCAATATTTAGATAAATCTCTAGACGAAGTGACATTGTTAGATTCTTTAATTTTAGAAGGTTTAGCAGAATGTGAAGTAGAGAAGATTTACGGTGATAAATGGTTAGCGCCATGGTTGAGGTCCTACTCATTAGATAAAATGTTAGAAATTTGGAAGGAACATTTTTTACCTCAAATCAATATTCAAGGATTAAACAATCATGCTGAATTTTTATATGGTGGAAAGCTTCCTCAATGGATAGGATATTGCATTGGTTATGAAATAGTAAGAACGTATATAAAAAATCACTCATCCAATAGCCTGCATGCAAAAAGCTCGAAGAAAATACTTGCTGGCTCTGATTTTTCACTATAAGACGATACCTATATAAAAATAGCCAGTTGCCGATTAACCACTCGACAACTGGTGCTATATTTCTGTTTATGTTAATTATAACCATAAAATGGGGTTGATTTCCGTTCCGACTGGGCGCTTTGTTGCTGCCGCTTCGCTTTCGCACAGATAAAACATTTGCCGCTGACGCTTCGCTTTCGCGCAGAGCAGAGCTTCCTGGGGGCGTCCGATGAGCCGCTTCGCTTCGCTGCAGGGTCTCGGGCCAACACGATGTTGGTCACGAAGGCGTTATCACAGGATGTGATGGTTTTAGCCTTCGTTCCTCTATCGCTAATCCCCAAGGAGTCGCCCAGCCTCCACTCCAATCAACTTATACACATGGCATTCGTTTTAACCATTATCATCTCCAACATTCGGTGATGAGTTAGATAGCAATAATTCCTAATGCTACAGCAATGAATAGTAAAGTAATGCTCAATCCCCACATCCAGAAGAAAGAGTATTTTAAGTGTTTCCCCATTTCTAAGCCTGATAAGCCTAAAGCTAACCAAACTGCAGGAGCAAGTGGCGATACAAATGTACCTACAATATTACCGATAATCATGGCATAGGCAGTTGAAAGAGAATCAATATCGAAAGATAAACCAATCTGTTCAACTACAGGGAATAAAGCGAAGTAATACGCATCCGTACTTAGTAATAAATCAAATGGTACCCCCAATACCCCGATAATGATATGTAAATAAGATGATAGGGCTGATGGTAGAATGTTTACAGCATTGTTGGCAATCGCAGTTAACATTCCGGTACCATTAAGTATGCCCAAGAATAGACCAGCGGAAATGATGATAGACGCCATCGTTAAGGCATTCGGAGCATGTGCTTGTACACGTTCCATTTGCTCTTTAGGAGAGCGGTAGTTGATTGGTAGGGCGATGGCCACTCCAATTAAAAAGGCTAATCCTGCTGGTAAAATACCTGCAACTAAAATTCCGATAACAAGAACAGTAACAATTGCATTAATCCACAATAGTTTTGGTCGTTGTAAGCTTGTGTCTACTTCTGATGAAACAACACCTTGTGTAATAGCATGATCATCATTTGTGAAGTCCAGGGTACCGTATTGTTTCAGAATACGCTTCTTTTCTCTAAAACCTAGGAACACCGCTAAAGCTAACATTAAAACGACACCAATGATTTGAATAGTGATTAAAGGATACCAAAGTTCAGTTACATCTGTCTCTAAAACTGAAGCAACACGACCTAATGGGCCACCCCAAGGAATCATATTAATTACTGCTGCTGCTCCTCCAACTAATAACAGCAAAAGATATGGATTCATCCGTAAACGTAAATATAAAGGCAATAATGCTGGGATTGTAATTAAAAATGTTGAAGCTCCAGAACCATCTAGTTGCGCCACTACAGCAATGATTACTGTTATCACTGCAACGACAATAATGTTTCCTTTTGAAAGCGCAATCATTTTATTGATCAATGGCTCGAATAATCCTACATCCTGCATAATACCGAAGAAAATAATAGCAAAGATAAACATAACAGCTACGTTCATCACTGAGCTTAATCCAGAACTAAAGAATTCTCCTAATTCATCGAAGTTAAAGCCAGCTATAAATGCAGCTACGATAGGTGGTATAACCATTGCTACAAGTGGTGATACGCGACCACTAATTAGTAGAGCAACAATAATAATAATGGTTAAAAATCCGATTATACTTAGACTCAAAAATATTTCCTCCCTTTGTGATTGATCATTCAGATTATTTAAAAAATAACACAGTGCTAAAGAGAGGAAAATAATATAATCATATGTTAAATAAATAACATACTATTAGTTTTGTTCATAAGTTCCATGATATACATATTTTCGTTCAGGTCTTCCAACGGTACCGTAAATTAGTTTTGTTTCTAAAAACTGCTCGCTAACTAAGTATTCTAAATAACGGCGAGCTGTTGAACGGCTAGAACCAATGAGTTCGCTTAATTGGGAGGCTGTGAGCTCCTGGGTTTTGAGATCTTCAAAAATGCTTTTAACAATTTGTAATGTGTGCAAATCAATTCCTTTTACAAACGTTTCTTCATCTACTACCTTATTGTTTGATTCACTATAAAATAAAGAATCAAGATCATTTTGAGTGACATTTTTGCTATGTTGAAATAATCGAAGTTCCTGCAAATATTTTTGAAATGCTTGTTGAAGTCGTTGCTCTTCAAAGGGTTTTATTAAATAATCTAAAATTCCTAAGTCCAATACATCCCTTATTAAACTTACTTCAGTTGCTGCTGAGATTACGACAATTTTTATAGACGGATAGAGGTGACGTATATGGCTTACTAATGAGTTACCTTCAACATCCGGAATATATAAATCTGTTAATATAATTTCTGGTAAGCTAGAAGTCATCTCCAGCTTTTCAATCGTTTCTTTACCTGTGCGTAAATTTTCAGTGACGATAAAACCTTCTATATTATGAACATAATCGGCATGAATTTTTGCTACTCTAAAGTCATCTTCAATAATCCATACACTTTTTAATGTTGTCATTCTCAAATGTCTCCTTTAGGAACTATAATTAAAAAACATGCTCCTGATAAATCACCGGAATCCAATAAAATTTCCCCGTGTATCACCTGAAGGGCTTTCTTGCTTATAGCAAGTCCATGTCCGCGGTCTAATCCTTCTTTAGTCGATATACCCTTTGTAAAAATTTTATCGTAAATATTGTGATCAATACCTGGTCCATTGTCTTGAATCTCAAATAAGTAATGATTTTTATACTTGTTGATGGATAGTCGAATCATTTTATCTGAGGATTCCCAACTTTTTAAAGTTTCAATAGCGTTTTGAAGTACATTACCAAGAGCTGTTAGGACAGCATCTTCTTGCTGTTTAGATAATTCAATAGATGAAGAAATTTCGTTTAGCTCGAGTGTAATCCCCAGTTCTGCGGCTTCTGCAATTTTCCCCTGAATTAAGGCAAGTAGAAGCGGGGTGGTTATATTGCTATTTAAAAAAGCTTGGTTTTTAAGTTGTATGTTTCGTTCTTCTTTAATAAATTCAATTGCTTCGTTGTAATGTTTATGAACAAGTAAACCTAAAATGATATGGAGCTTATTAGCAAATTCATGAGTATAGGCCCGTTGAACATTTGCATACTGCTTCATCTGTTTTAATTCATCCGTGATTTTTTGGATATCTACTTTTTTTCTAAAGGTGTATAATGAACCAATTTTCCTTTTCTTTTCAACTAAGGGGGCTTTATTCAAAATTACAATATGCTCATCAAGTGGTAGCTCTAAATTATGAATGTTTTGCTCTGCAACAATTTTAGGCGTAAAAATATGTTCAATTTTTGTACCCATCCAATCAGATAGAGATTTATTGTGAGCCGAATCTAGCATTTCATAAGCACTTTTATTAATGGTAGTAATTTGATTAAAATGATCGACAGCCAGTATACCCTCTGCTGTTGTTTCTAAAATGACCTTGTTTTGTTGATATAATTTAGCAATTTGAATAGGTTCCATATTAAACAATAATTTTTTTATATAAATAGAAATAACTACTGCACCTAATATGCCTATTAAAAGAATAACTACGGTGTATTTGATCCATTTGTGAATATAGCTTTCGATGATTGTGTTGATATTTTCTGTTAAAAAACCGACAGATACAACACCAATAATTTTATTATCTAATATGATGGGGGCTTTGCCTCGAATCGATTCACCTAGTGACCCCGTAGTTTTAGAAATATAAGCTTGTCTATCTAGCAATGCGGCATCGTTGTCTCCACCAACCATTTCTTCTCCGATTTTATCTTTTGAAGGATGAGAATAACGAATTCCTTCAGAATTTCCAACGACAATATATGCTGCGTCAATTTCTTTTCTTAAAGGTTCAACGATTGGTTGGATGATTTCACTCGGATTTTCTTTATCGAATGCCGTAATGATCTCTTCCGTGGATGCGAGGGTTTTTGCAATATTTAGTGCTTCCATCCCCATCTGTTTTTCTGTCGTATCGCGAATATGTTCTTGCAAAAGATACATAAACAGTCCACATATTAAAAGGATCAGGATACTTATTAAAAAAATCATTCTAGCTGTAAGAGACTGGAACCAACTTCTCATATTTCACCTCTATGTAGTTTAAAATACTCGTCATTTATTAAAGTGACAGCATGTTGACAAAAACATCTTAAAAAGAGTGCATTTGATTTAGTCTATCATAAATATCCAACAAATAGAGAAAGACCCTTTCTTAGGAAATTGCCGATTGGAACGGAAGTCACCCCACGTTAAGGTGATGAGGCTGAACTTTAATATTTGATACATGCCCTTCGATGACATTGACGCAAATTTTCCGCTACAATATAGGGAAGGAGGGACTGTCATGTCAAATGAACTTAAAAATGTACTACCACCGGTTATTGATTTGTCAACGAAAGTGCTAATTGTCGGTTCAATGCCGGGGAAACAATCGTTAGAGAAGCAACAATATTATGGTAACCCACGCAATCACTTTTGGCCGATTATTGGGGAAATCTTAGAAGTAGATGTACCTCAGAATTATGAAGAAAGATTAACTTTGCTAAAGAACCATCATATTGGTCTCTGGGTAACTAAACTGTTACAACAAATTTAAACCAAACTATACAAACCTGTATAGAAACATAGATTGATAACAGAATACCCTTCGTATCAAGCAATTGGTGCGAACTCCACGTTAATTGCTTTTAACTCCTAAAGCCTTGTGACCAAAGCGGAGCTGGAAACGGCAGACGTAACGGTGCGAAAGCAGAA
>NZ_JBHZDH010000103.1:0-6249 GCF_042755925.1 Lysinibacillus sp. NPDC059133
TTTCTGAGAAGTATTGCTATCTATATGTTTTTTATAGTTATGTTGATGCTTTTTAATATACGCATGCAGTTGATATTCACTTAATCCAAAAGATTGACGAATGTTATCTAATTCTTTTGCGGTCTGTTTCAATTCTTTTGAATCATTAGATTTTTTCGCCTTTTGGTAGCAACGTAATTGTTTTCGATAGTGTTTTGATTCTTGCATTAAAGTATATTTTTTTACTGCATAAGACAAGGTTGTATTATAGAGTGTACGGGCAATTTCAAAACGTTTTAATAGAATATCCTTTTGCCATGTATCTATAAGTAACCTGAGTTCTATAATAAAACAATCTTTCTTCCCTTTCGTCATTACCCGTCACTCCTTTCTTTTTTTGATTATTCACAATATACAACATAAAAATATGTTCTATAAAGAAAAAAGCACTTCATTCCTGCCACCTCTGAAGAAGTGGGCTTCCTGAAGCTCAATTCTGTGAATATTATGGTGGATGATTTCCGTTCCAGGCTACTCGCTTTGTAGCTGCCGCTTTGCTTTCGCTACAGAAAACATTTGTAGCTGCCGCTTCGCTTTCGCGCAGAGCTTCCTGTGGGCGAGCGTCGAGCCGCTTCCTCCGCTGTTGTTGCTGCTGCTACGTTAGCACTACGCTTTCGCACAGAAAACATCCGCTCCGTGCAGGGTCTCGTCTGTCTCGCTTTCCCACGGGAGTCGAGTAGCCTTCCACTCCAATCAGCGGTAGCATAGAACTTTTATTAATTTTATGTAATTCAAAAGTGAACGCTATGGCTACTCACCATAATCAAACAGAAGAAACTTATAACAATAATGCTATTGTACACCTGATCTTGCTGACGCTACGTTAATACTACGCTTTCGCGAAAGACATGCCAGAAGATACATACTATGAGAAGTGGTTGATTGTAGTGAAGACTAGGCGGCTCATCGGACGCCCCCAGGAAGCTCTGCTCTGCGCGAAAGCGAAGCGTCAGCGGCAAAGCGCCCAGTCGGAACGGAAATCAACCCCTCGCTTTGTTGAAGAACTATACTTTATTATATCGTAACTGCCATTCTGCATAGGTGTTTTGTTGTGCTGCTATATGTAATGAAAGCCGCTAGGAATTACTATGAGAAGTAATTTCTAGCGGCTTAGTAATTTATTAAGAAAGAAAAAAATCGATTTTGCGCCAAATGCGAAAATCGATTTTTTGGAAGCGACGATTAAACGCGCTCGATTTTACCTGATTTTAATGCACGAGTAGAAACCCATACACGTTTTGGTTTACCGTCTACTAAGATACGAACTTTTTGAAGGTTAGCACCCCAAGAACGTTTGCTAGCGTTCATAGCGTGGGAACGGTTGTTACCAGTACGAGCTTTACGCCCAGTGATTACACATTGTTTTGGCATGTTGTATTCCCTCCTTACTGTTAATGCTGAAAGATTATTATTTCAGTTCGGTATTTCACATACCATAATAATTTAACATACGATGACGTTCAGTGCAATAGTTTTCACATAACCTTTCAAGAAAAAAACCTTTACAGACAAAAAACACTTGTTAAATAATGGATGAAAATTCCTAGATGAAACAATTATTGGGAGAAGACTCATCATCAGTAGGGGATAAAGAAAATCCACTTTCATAAAGCTTCATTTTATTTTCCGCGGTAGCCAAGCTTCATGGAAACACGTTTACCAGTTTCCACTAAACGCTCTGTAATGGTATTAATATGTTCTGCAGAAACGTTAAAGCTAACAAAACCAATACTTACTGCACCGACTACTTCATTGAACCCATTTAAAATGGGAACTGCAATGGAAGATGTTCCTACTGTTCTTTCCCCATGACTAATAGCAAATTCTTGTAGTCTTATTTGTTCAAGCTGTGCCTCTAATTCAGCGATTTCGTCATGAGGAATAAGCTGTTCAATAATTGCCCTTGCTTGAGAAACGGGCATTGTGGCTAAAATTGCTTTATTTGCAGCTCCAATATGCATCGGTATACGAATACCTAGCTGATCGTAAATACGGATGGGATTAGCTGCACTGTCTATTCTCTCGATAATAATTGTATCTAAACCAGCGGGCTTACTTAAATAGACGCTCTCCTCGACTTCTCTTGCTAAACGCTCTAATTCTGGCCTGATTTTACTGATGTAGTCCATCGTATCATACACTTGTAAGCCAAG
This sequence comes from Lysinibacillus sp. NPDC059133, assembly GCF_042755925.1. NCBI lineage: Bacteria > Bacillati > Bacillota > Bacilli > Caryophanales > Bacillaceae > Lysinibacillus > Lysinibacillus sp. NPDC059133. Next base: position 2,193 of record NZ_JBHZDH010000103.1, read on the forward strand.
TTCCATCCATATTGTACCGAGACGATATTGTTTAGTTTGATCGTCTTGTTCAATCATTCCTTCCTTAATCATCGCTTTTAAAATTCTATGTAATGTGCTAAGTGGTAAATTGCATTTTGCCGAAAGCTCTGAAATGGACAAGCTGTTTTCATTTGCTTCAGAAGCCAAAACTTTAGCGATTGTCATAGCTCGTTCTAATAATTGCATTGATGTCCCACCTCTCTTTCATTCATTTTATTTTTATTCCGTCTCGACGTCTAGCTACGTAATTGTGGATATCTATTTCATTATGCTTTTTATTCAAAAAGAAAGAATATATAAATTATTCTAAATATATTGACAGTATACATTAAAACACATATATTTTTCATATAAACTTTCCTCTCAACGGAAACGTTTTCCACTACACGGAAAGAGGTGAAGGGAATGCATTATTGTTCGTCAATGTATGCACCTTTGAAACACGTAATAGTAAAACATCCAAAAGATGCTTTCCGAAACCAACAGCATCTTAGCGATGAATGGAAAACATTTAACTACTTATCAGAACCTAGCTATAATGGGGCTCTTAAAGAATATGCAAAATTTATGAGCATTCTAGAAAAGTATGTTGAAAAAATTGATTTTTTACCAGAATCAGTTGAAGTAGGGCTTGATTCGCTGTATGCGCATGATCCTGTAAAATTCACACCAAATGGGGCCATTATCTTAAAATCTGGCAAAAAATCAAGACAGCCAGAAGCAGCTGTCTATAAAGCATTTTTACAGGAAAAAGGCATTCCGGTTATCGGAGAATTGACAGGAGAGGCTGTATCAGATGGTGGCGATATTGTTTGGCTTGATGACCGTACACTTGTGGTAGGTCGAGGCTATCGAACGAATGATGAAGCTATTCGTCAGCTAAAGGACATGACGAAGGGTTTTGTGGATGAATTCATTGTTGTGCAGCTACCGCATGATTTAGGTGAAGCAGAATGTTTACACTTAATGTCCTTCATTAGTATGGTGGACGAGGATTTAGCGGTTGTACATTCACGATTAATGCCAGTTTTCTTTCGTCAGCTTCTAATCGACCGAGGTATTCAATTAATTGAGGTCCCGAAAGATGAGTATGATACGCTTGGCTGTAACGTTTTAGCACTTGCACCTAGAGTATGTATTGTTCCAAATGGAAATCCAATGACAAAGCAACAATTACTTGATGCTGGCGTAACAGTTTATGAATATAAAGGAAATGAAATTTCGATAAAAGGAACAGGTGGACCAACATGTTTAACCTGCCCAGTAGTAAGAAGAAAAAAGGAGATGAAGTAAAATGTTTAAAAATGTTATTGTAAAAAATCCAGGAAATAGTTATGTAAATGGTTTAACGACTAGTGACTTAGGAAAACCGATTTTAGAAAAATTATTTGAGCAGCATGAAAAATATGTTGAAGCATTAAAGAGATGTGGCGTGGAGGTTACACAGCTTCCGGCGAATGAAGCCTTTCCAGATTCAACATTCGTAGAGGATACGGCTGTTTTAACAGCTGAATTTGCCATTATTTCAAATCCAGGGGCCGAAGCTCGTAATCGTGAGATTGAGGAAATCGTGCCAGCTGTTAAAAAGTTCTATGAAAAATTATATTATATCGAAGGCCCAGGAACACTTGATGGCGGAGATGTATTGCAGGCAGAAAAGAAATTTTATGTCGGTATCTCTGATCGTACTAATGAAGAAGGGGCTCGACAATTTAAAGAAATCGTAGAAAAAGAAGGCTATGAGGCAACGATCATTCCGCTAAAGGAGTTTTTTCATTTAAAAACGGGCATCGCATATGTTGGTGAAAATCGTATTGTAGTAGCAGGAGAGTTTGTCGATCACCCTGCATTCGAATCCTATGAAAAAATTATTATTCCAAAAGAGGATGAGTATTCAGCAAACTGTATTCAAGTAAATGATTATGTCATTATTCCAGCAGGCTATCCAGAAACAAATCGTAAATTAAACGATCTAGGCTACCAAACAATTGAGCTAGAAATGTCGGAGTTTAGAAAACATGATGGTGGGCTAAGTTGTTTGTCATTACGTTTTTAACTTCTTTCAGCGGGTGTACAAACATCCGCTGAAATAGAGGAACTCAGTCGTTGCCACGTCCTGTGGCAATTTATCTGTGCGAAAGCGAAGCGACAGCAACACTGTTTTATCTGTGCGAAAGTGAAGCGACAGCAACAACACACGACTGAGTGACCAACATCATGTTGCTGCCGCTGCGTTAGCACTACGCTTTCGCACAAAAAACATTTGCTGCTGACGCTACGCTTTCGCGCAAAAAACATTTGTTGGCCCAAAGCCTCCGGCGGATGTCAATGTAAAAATACCCGTGGTGATATCAGAATATTCGATATATTGATAACTAGAGAGTGGGGATGGATGTTGAGTAAAGGGGAACAACGGCAAGATCATCAATTAAACCGTTCAATGAAGAGTCGGCATTTATTAATGCTATCGCTCGGAGGAGTTATTGGAACAGGACTATTTTTAAATGTTGGCTTTACAATTAATCAGGCAGGTCCTGGAGGGGCATTAATTGGTTATTTATTTGGTGGCTTAATATTGTACATGGTTATGAATTGTCTTGGAGAATTGGCGGTTTACATGCCTGTAACTGGTTCTTTCCAAACCTATGCAACACGTTTTATCAGTCCTTCAGTTGGATTTTCTTTAGGATGGATGTATTTTGTCGGGTCAGCTGCCACAGCGGGGGTAGAATTTACAGCAGCGGGAATTTTGATGCAACATTGGTTCCCGAATGTTCCTATTTGGATATGGTGTGCTGTATTCATGGTGCTGTTATTTACTTTAAATGCATTGACAACTAGAGGATTTGCGGAAGCAGAATTTTGGTTTGCAAGCATTAAAGTCATTGCGGTGATTGCATTTATCGTTATAGGAGCTGCGGCAATCTTTGGATTGATTCCGCTAGCTGATCGTCCAACACCACATTTTACGAATTTAGCACCGTCTGGTTTATTCCCAGCAGGTATTGCCATTATTTTTGTCACAATGATGAATGTTATCTTTTCTTATCAAGGTTCTGAACTTGTCGGGATTGCAGCAGGAGAAACTGAAAATCCAGAAAAAAATATTCCTCGGGCAATAAAGACAATTCTTTTTAGAATTATAGTTTTCTATATTGCTTCTATTATTGTTTTATCTGCGATATTCCCTTCATCGGAGCTTGGACTACTGGAAAGTCCTTTTGTCACATTGATGAATTTAGCTGGCGTTCCATACGCTGCTGGCATTATGAACTTTGTAATTTTAACAGCGATATTATCAGTAGGTAACTCATGTTTATATGCTTCCACACGTTTATTATGGTCGATGTCAAAAGAGGGAATGGCTCCTAAATTATTTGGACGACTAACGAAAAATAAAGTGCCATTAAATGCACTTATTTTCACGATGCTTTTCTCGTTGCTTTCTTTATTAACGAGCGTGATGGAAGCAGATGCAGTATTTGTTTTACTCATGTCTATTGCAGGAATTTCTGTAACAATTTCATGGATGGGGATTTGCGCCTCTCAATTAATGTTCCGATATCGTTATGTCAAAGCAGGAGGAGATGTATCTGAATTAAAATTTAAAACACCATTTTATCCATTGATTCCAATGTTCTGTATTATTTTTTGCACGCTAATTCTGGTCTTTTTAGCATTCGATCCAACACAAAGAGTTGGTTTACTATATGGGGTTGGCTTCTTTATCGCTTGCATGATTTTCTATAAATTAAAATTGAGTAAAACGAATACAGTTTCTTCTGAGATTAACTCATCATCATAATGTGAGGGGATTTCCGTTCCGACTGGGCGCTTTGTTGTTGCTGTCGCTACGCTTTCGCACAGATAAAACATTTGTTGTTGCTGTCGCTACGCTTTCGCACAGATAAAACATTTGTTGCTGTCGCTACGCTTTCGCGCAGAGCAAAGCTTCCTGGGGGCGTTCGATGAGCCGCTTCGCTTCGCTGCAGGGTCTCGGGCCAACAGATGTTTTTTGCGCGAAAGCGTAGTGCTA
>NZ_JBHZDH010000104.1:0-5968 GCF_042755925.1 Lysinibacillus sp. NPDC059133
TATCCTCCTAACTATTTAAAGTTAGGATTATTTTGATATAAAGTGGCTCTCATTTCAATTGCGTTGGTGGCTCAGTTTTAGCTTAACAAATACACCAGGTAAACGCCTAAAATCACGGCAAAAACATTCAAAGACTTGGTCAAAAAGTTTAAAAAGGCTGTGAAAAAAGCAGTTAAAAAGGCCAAGAAGTATGTAAAAACAGTTGTAAAGGCAGTTAAAAAGGCAGCGGTAAAAGTAGGAGGCAAAGTTGCTAACACCTACAATGCTTTTAAATCCGGTGGATATAAAGCAGCGCTTTCTGCGGCGGTAGATTGTATTCCTTTTCTCGGAAACGCCAAAGCTGCATATGAAACCATCGTTGGAAAAGACCCAATTACCGGACGGAAATTGGAGACATGGGAACGTGCAGTATCCGGTGCATCTGTTTTCGGTGGTCCAGCTGTTAAAATTGCTAAGCGTGTAGGTGGAATTGCGGTTGGAGGTAAGCAGGCCGGAGGAGCAATAAGTGGTATTATTGCTGGTGGGAAGAAAGGCAATACGACTCCTAAGCCAAAGGATAAAAATCCAAGTCAGAATAATGTAGACGACTTTAATCCGAGTACAGCTACAAACAAGCAAAAAGGTAATTATGGGGAAATAAAGTCAAGTGACAATTTATTAAACAATCAAAGTTTAAAAGATGCTGGATATGACTTAAAGCCAATGGGTAGGGGTGCTCCATCAAGTGTAAATGATAAAATTGTAAAAGGGATTGACGGATTATACCAAAACAAAAATGCAGATTCAAATATCAAATATGTTATTGATGAAGCAAAGTTTGGTAGTTCACAATTATCGAAAACACCTAAAGATGGACCACAAATGTCAGATGACTGGTTGAAAGGTACGAAAACCAAAAAAAGTAGAATATTGAAAGCTGTTGATGGAGATGAAGAATTAGCGGAACAAATTGAGAAATCATTGAAAAAAGGTGAAGTAGACAGAGTTCTATCAAAAGTTGATAGTAGTGGAAATGTAAAAACATATAAGCTAAATGCAAAGGGCGAAATAATTGGAGAATGGCCTTAACTCAAAAGCTAGGAGGAATCAAATATAATGAGAGATCGTTTGTGTGTGAAAGAAAAATGTATAAGAGGAATAGAATACCGAAAAAAGTTTATTAAAGAAAATAGAGAGGATATAAAAAGTTTGGAAGAGGATGAAAAAAATGATATTCAAAGATATCCTAATGATAATAAAAGTATTATAGAAGAAACCTATCTATCGAATTTTATACATGAGTTAAATGATATTATTGCAAAATATTCCTTAGGTGAAAAAATTAATACAATGGTAGAAGATTTTGAGAATGCCATTACTGATTTAGAGAATAAAGGGGAAAGAGAGGTTGGATATTTAAATCTACTTTGGATGATATCTTTAGGGATTTTATTAGAAACTGATAAAAAGAATATTGTAAGATTAGCCAAGCTGGTTGAGATAGAAAATATTAAAGATTCTGTGATTGATTTTTTATTATGTGCTAGTGATATTGAATACACAAAAATCACCAATGTTTATTTTAAGGAAAATCCGTATGCAAAAACAAGAGAAATTATAGAACTTGCGCAGACCGATAAGAAAGAAGCATCTAAAAGATTGCAAAAGTATATGGAGAAAGAATGGTTTAAAGGCCATTATGATTATGAATGGAAAAATGCTCATAAAGAACCTGGATATATAGGGTTTTGGAGCTTTGAAACAGCCGCACTAGCAAAGATATTAGAACTTGATGATACAAGCCTAATAAATAATAATCACTATCCATATGAACTGACACACTACAAAAATTCAATGAAATTCAAACCAATCTCCCTAAGCGAATACAACGCTGAGCAAGAGATTGAAGAGATAGATGAAATAATAGAAGGAATTGAAAATAACCCTTTATTGGAAAAGATAATTCCAACAAGGTGGCACTCATTTGTCAATGAATTGATACAGGATTATGAGGTTATGGATGATAGTAGTTTTTATGAAAAATACAAAAAACTTATAGGGTTAGATCAAATCTTGCTTTTATCACAAGAATTCGAAAAAGAAAATGTGGAAAAAAATCTGTTGGGAAGTTTAATTGTTTTTGCAATGACGGAAAAAGGATATATACTGCAGTTGGATTATAAAGAAGATGTGGAAGAATACTATTCAGGTATGAAAAATTATTGGAATGATACAAGATCAAAGCTGATTCAATTTATCTTAAATAATGATCAAAATTATTATGCTTTGGTACCGATGGATGCGAATGTTGGAGAGTTATATGAAGTTAATGTTAAAGATGTAAAGGAATTTGATTAAGAAGTCAGTACTGTTTTGTTGGTTTAAAGAGAACTTTAGGGAGTATTGTCAATATCGAGGGATCTGTTAATAAAGGTATATGGAATAAATTAAAATTGAATAAATGATAAAATGGTGGTAGTTGGAAGTTCTGACTGCCACCATTTCTATCTCATCGGGAGGAAGCTGCCGTTGTCGCCACGGTGTACGAAAGGACGGCGACTCCAACCGAAAATAACCGGTCCCCAAACATCCTACTGGGGTACGCCAAAAGGCAAGAACATCAGGCTAGACCCACAAACTGTCACATTTACTGCACAAGAAGGCGCGGTTTTCCTAAAGTTGGATCAGGGAAGCGGAGTAGAAGTACATATTAAGCATCCGCTTACGCTAAAAGCCAACGATATCACCTTTGCTGGGAAAAGCATTTCGATGAGCGCAACAGAATCTATGCACTTGTCATGTGGCTCCAGCAGTCTCGTGCTAGACGGAATTACCGATATACAGGGACAGATTGTGAAAATGGAAGGCTCGAAAAAAGCACCTGTGTCCGTGTCTGATGCATCAGAAGACGGAGCTGGCCTTGAATCTGCCCTAGACGTCATGGGCATGATCCCTCTTGGTGGGGGTGGTGCTTAATGGCGAAGAAGGGGAAAGGTAAGAATATAGGTTTTTTGGAGCGATAAGCAGCCTCCTTGGTTGTATACCTGCTGTTAGGAGTGCAAAAAAAGCAGTAGGAAAGGCCATTAAAAAGCAAATCAAAAAGGCGAAAAATAAATTAAAATTAAAGAATCTCTTGAAAAAGCTTAGGAAGAAGCGTAAGAAAAAGAGAGGTAAGTTTTTTACAAAGGCCAGGAAGCTTAGAAATAGGCTATCCAGGAGAAACTTGGTCAAGAAGATTAAACGGGCAGCGAAAAAAGCAATACTTACAGTGAAAAAAGCAACTGTTAAGCAAGCAACTAAAAAGGTCAGTAATGCGACCAAAGCTGCTGTCAAACAAGTCAAAAAGAATGAAACAGCTCAAAATCTTAAACTAGTTTCTATGGGATTAAATTACATTCCTGTTTTTGGAAATATTAAGGCTTTATATGAAATGACCACTGGAAAAGACATGATTACTGGACAGAAAGTGGTAATTCCAAAAGGTGGATCAAAGTATATAAATTTAGAAAGCTCCTGTCCTATGCCTCGGAATAAAGGTAAAACTAAAAAAGAAAAAGAACGTGAAATAATAGACAAATTTATAGAAGAACAAAGAAATCATGAAAAGAAACTATTAAAATCTACATTTAATTTCTTTTTCGAAGATATTGAAACAATGTTAAGTCCTGACTCAACATTGAAAGAACGAGCTGAAGCTGCATTTTATACATTCTATAAACCTGCGAAAGTGGCTGATAAAGCAAAAGATGGAGCAAAAATTATAGAAAGTCAGGCAGAGCGAATCAAAAAAAATGTAGATGAAAGTGCAAAAGCAAGAGATAGTTCTAAGTTTGATGAATATACAAAAAAAGAAAAAGAGATAACAGGAAATAGGGGTACGGGTAATGCTATCAGTGTCAGCCGTGATACCATTATTGATTCAGCAACACAAGCTAAGAAAGGCGGAGAAACGATTGTAGGTCATGCGCTACAAAAACATGGAGGAAGACATCCCGATATTTGAGGCAAAGTTAAGGGTGGCTCAGACCAAATTAATCAGACAGCAAAGAAGCATTTGGAGGAAATTATTGATGCCCAGGTGACTTTATTAAAGTTACAAACGATAGGGGTATCACATTCGTAGAAAAGAGATTGCCTGATGGTCGTGGAGTAAGACTTAATCAAGATGGAACATTTAAGGGCTTTATTGACTAATAAAAAAGGAGTAGATAGTTTGGAAAATCTTGAAATTATTCTAGAAGACTTCCGAAAAGATGAGTTAGATAAACTAGTGTTTGAAGAACTTAAGATTAGTTCACCAGAAATAAAGTCATCTCATTTCTTTGATAAGAATAGTGGAGATGATATTGAATTTCATCAAATTAAAAGTTTCCAGGAAATACTCACACCGTTAGGAACGGGAAATGTATTTCTGAACCAAATAGAAATAGGGTGTAGCTTAAATAATGTGATGATAATATTTTCCTTTGATAAAGATATAGGGGATATTACTTTTAATTTTTCAGAAAGAGAGTTATTAGTAGATGAGAGAACTGAAATTAAGCTGAAAGCTAAGAAAATAGTAGAATCTCTTTTAGTTCTAAAAGACAAATATAATATTCCAAAAATAAGAATCGGTTTTGAGCCTGCATCCGATGATGATAGTTGCTTATTGGTGATTGGTCAGGAAGCAATTGATTTAGAAAGTGCTATTGAACAAATTTTGAGATAACACTTAAAATCTATAGAGGCACATTTAAAGTGTACCCTTTGTAAAGGACATTAAAAAATGGGCAACTTATTTAAACTATATCTTATAAGGTAGACACCTTGAAACAGAAGTATCTCAAAATGAATCGCAATCCTTATAAATGTTCAATTTGTGTTGACATTCCAGTAAATTATTTTTGAAATCTTGAGGAGTGAAGTGACCCCTAAAAGTTAGACACGGTTATTTCATTAGGCCAGCTTAGGTTAAGTGAGTTCGGTTTTGCAGTTTTGCACCGGACTCGTTTTAATTTTGCCTTAATCCGTTTCATATTATAGTAATTTATATATTTTTCTAATTCTATTTTAAAATGCTCTATACTTTCAAATTCCTTCATGTAAAGGAATTCAGATTTCATAATTCCAAAGTAATTCTCCATGACTGAGTTGTAGTAACAGTTCAAAATCAACTGAAAAACGGAGAAGTTAATATGTCTAGTTTGGAATCAATGATTCCTTCAAATATTCCAAAGTAATTCGTGTTGAATTAATTCCGAAAAAAGGAGGATAGAAATAAATGGTATATTTAAATGAACTTGTTGCCCAACTTCAAAAAGATAAAATTCCTATGCAACCTTGTACAAAGGAAGAAGTAAATGAAGTGAAAAAATTGATAGGAAATAATAAACTTCCTGAAGCTTACATTGAGTTTCTTGAAGTAATGGGTGGAGGAACAGAGCATACTTTTTTACGAGGTGAGTCATGTTTTTTTGACGAGTTATTGGAATTAAACGAATGGGGAGCAGAAGTATTAGAAGAAAATAACGTGCAGTTGAGCCTTACTCCTAACGACTTTGTATTTTGGATGAGTCAAGGGTGTATGTTTTGTTTCTTTAAATTAGATGAGGGTGAAGATCCTGCAGTCTATTTTTATTCTGAAGGCAAAAAGAAAGATGGTTTTTATAAGATTACAGATACTTTTACAGAATTTTTACAGCGTAGGTATATTAAAGATAAGTATATTTTTCAAAAAAGGGATTAAAAGGTTATTTTAATTTACTATGGATATTTTTAGCTCACAAAATCATAATTGCTTCATTACAATAGTTATTATCATAAGCTAAAAAAGCTTTTCATCTACTCAAACAGCTCATACAACCATTTTATTGGTAAGTGTGAGCTGTTTATTTTTGCATTGTGACAAAGTCTGTATTTGTTAAGCTAAAACTGAGCCACCAACGCAATTGAAATGAGAGCCACTTTATATCAAAATAATCCTAACTTTAAATAGTTAGGAGGATAT
>NZ_JBHZDH010000105.1:0-5624 GCF_042755925.1 Lysinibacillus sp. NPDC059133
TGGCCCGTTGGTCAAGTGGTTAAGACACCGCCCTTTCACGGCGGTAACACGGGTTCGAATCCCGTACGGGTCATACTAAAATGCAGTAGATGTAAATTACATCTACTGTTTTTTTTGTATAAGGATAGCTTTTAAGATTCTAATGATTGTCTTAAACGATTATGATTAGTAGAAATGTATACTACATATTCTCGTAGAAAACTTAAGTAACTATAAGGAAACGTCTACTCATTTTTTGGTAGACGTTTTGCTCTTTACGCTCTTAATAGCATTCTTTCAAGTGAGCTACGTGCTTCTTCAGCAGTGTGAGCATCTACTTGAATACGATTATGTGGCTGCCCCTTTTGTATACTTTCTAAAGACCAAAGTAGATGGGGAAGGTCAATACGATTCATTGTAAGACAAGGACAGAAGTTCTCATTTAAAGAGATAATCTGCTTATCAGGGTGCTGCTTGATCAGACGATTTACGAGATTCATTTCAGTACCGATTGCCCATGCTGAATTTCTCGGTGCTTTATTAATCGTATCAATAATGTATTTTGTAGAACCTGCATCATCTGCAGCAGCAACAACTTCACGACTACATTCAGGATGAACAATGATACGCATATTTGGATGAACTATCCGTATAAGCTCGGTATGCTGAACCGTAAAGCCTTCGTGTACAGAGCAGTGTCCCTTCCATAAGATGACTTGAATGTTTTCTGGGGACTGATCAGTTTCAAGCCTATTTGTATGAGGATTCCAAACGGCCATATTTTCAAGAGGTATTCCTAAATCGTACGCAGTATTTCTACCTAAATGTTGATCTGGTAAAAAGAAAATACGTTGTTTTTGTGTAAATGCCCATTCAACCATTTCTTTTGCATTAGACGATGTCACGCAGGCTCCACCATGTCGTCCCGTAAATGCTTTAATGGCAGCAGTAGAATTGACATATGTTAGTGGGATAATGGTATCGCCAAAGAGTTTCTGTAAAATTGGCCATGCTTGTTCTGTTTGATAAATGTCTGCCATATCTGCCATTGAACAGCCTGCACGCATATCAGGTAAATAAACATGCTGCTGTTCAGTTGTAAGCATATCAGCTGTTTCTGCCATAAAGTGTACGCCACAAAATACTATATGTTCAGCTTCCTTGTTAGCTGCTGATAATTGAGCAAGTTGCAAGGAATCCCCTGTTGCATCTGCAAATTGAATCACTTCATCTTTTTGATAATGATGCCCAGGGATGAAGAGCTTACTACCTAATTTCTTTTTTATGGTTAGAATTCGAGATTCCATGTCATGTTTAGATAATGCACGATAATGCTCAGGTAGTAGTGACGTTTGTTGTAATAAACTAGTGATGGACAATGGAATTAGCTCCTTTCGTTTGTACAAGTGCACTAATGTCAAAGGCTTTTACTGAATGTGTTAGCGCTCCGAGTGAAATCCATTGAATACCTGTTTCAGCATAGATATTTAAGTTATGAAGTGAAATGCCGCCTGAAGCTTCTGTAGCAATATGTGGGGGAACTGCTGGGAGCCATTCACGTATTTCTTCAGGGCTACGATTATCAAACATAATGATATCTGCACCGGCTGCAATTGCTTCATCTAATTGTGCTTTTGTTTCGATTTCGACTTCGATTTTAATGGTGTGACCGATTTTCTCACGGGCTGCATGTACGGCCTTGGTAATACTACCTGCAAAAGCAATATGATTATCCTTTAGCATGATCGCATCGTATAATCCATTGCGATGGTTATAGGCGCCTCCGATTCTAACAGCATATTTATCTAACATACGCATTCCAGGCATTGTTTTGCGCGTATCGCATATTTTCGCATTAGTACCTGCTGTTTCTCGCACCGCTAAATTTGTAGCTGTAGCAATAGCAGACATACGCTGGATAAGATTCAAAATTACACGCTCACCCATTAATAACTTTTGAAGAGGTCCTTGAATAATAGCAAGAACATCCCCGGCATTTACTTTGTCACCATCTTTTCTATAAAGGATAATATCCATAGACCGATCAAGAAGAAGAAATCCATGCTTAATGATGGGGGCTCCACAAAAAATGCCACTTTCCTTTGCATAAAAAGAAAAAGATCCCTGCTGTTCTGGAGAAAAAATAAATTCACTCGATAAATCCCCATCGCCTATATCCTCATTAAAAAATTGTTTTAGCAATTCCTCGAGTTTGATGATATTCATATAATGAATTCCTCACTTTCATCTGTCCTTGTTGAAAAATGACCCAGCGGTTTGCCCACTGATGATCATTTTGTGGTTTGTCAATGCGAATATGTGCCCCGCGAGTTTCTTTTCGTGTAATAGCTGCGTGTGCCATTAATGTAGCGACAATATGCATCATGTAAAGTTCAAGTTCCTGTCGATTCAAGCCATCTAAATCAACATGTAGAAGTGTTTGTATTGAGGGCAATTGTTGTACGAATTGTTCCATATCGATCGGATTTCGCACAATGCCTAATATGTGCATCATCATTTGTCGTAATTGATCTTTCGTAAATAATGATGGCATTGTTTGTTGGTGATGTTTGTCATCAATTAAGAAACTATTTTGCTTGCAACCTGTTTGAATAATGTAATGGGCTGTTCTTTGTCCAAACGTAATGCCTTCTAAAAGAGAGTTACTAGCTAAACGATTGGCACCATGCACCCCAGTACAAGCAACTTCTCCAATTGCATATAAATTAGGAATAGATGTTCTTCCTTTGTCATCAGCAACAACACCACCCATTAAGAAATGGCTACCTGGTGCTACAGGAATTAATCCATCTTGTAAATTAATATGATTGTCATAGCAAAGCTGAGCAATCGTAGGGAATCTTTCTTCAAAGTGTTCGATACTTGAAATATCAATAAAAGTTTCTTGCCCGGTAGCACGTTTATTAAATAATGCATGTGCTGTAACATGGCGTGGTGCCAAGTCCAGCTGTTTATGCACGCCTTTCATTATGGGATGACGATGCGCATCGACAAAAATTCCTCCGTCGCCACGAACAGCTTCAGAGATTAATCCTTTGGCCTGGCCTCCACACCAAAGTAAGCTTGGATGGAATTGCATAAATTCCATATCACTGATGGCAGCTCCTGAACGATATGCTAATGCGATACCATCGCCAGTATTCGTAGCAAAGTTAGACGTACAAGAATAAAGAGCTCCTGCACCTCCTGTCGCGAGAATGACGTGGTGGGCAAGGTAGCGCTTCGTTCCCTTTGCTCCTTTTGTTAGAACGCCAACGCAATCTCCATTTGTATTTAATAAAAGCTCGTAAGCCATCTCATAACAATTCACAACGATATTAGATGTGAGTTGATTGAGCAAATAATCTATCATTATTTGGCCAGTACGATCACCACCAGCATGTAAAATACGGTGATGACTATGTGCTCCCTCTAAGCCTAGAGCGGGGGACCCATCAACTTGTCGATCAACTGGGAAGCCCTCATTTAATAAATTTCGCATAATTTCTGTACCGTTTTCTATTAGTACTTCAACATTCCTTCTTTCATGATGATATTCACCAGCAGTCAACGTATCAGCAATGTGAAGCTTTGGATGATCTTCTTGACTTGTAACGGCAGCAATACCGCCTTGAGCACGATAAGAACTACTCATTTTAACTGAACACTTTGTAACAAGCTGTACTTGAAAATGTTCTTCGAGAAGCCGAGCAGTTTGAAGTGCAGCAATGCCGCTACCAATAATAAGTACATCTGTCTTTACATCCATACATATACCTTCTTTACAGTTGTCTTGACACCTATCTTTGCATAAAATAAAAAAGAAAACAAGGCCGAATGAATTAGAAAGGAAGAATAAGATGATTTATATGGATTACGCTGCAACCGCTCCAATGACTCCAAAGGCTCTTAAAGTCTATTGTGAGGTAGCAAAGCAGTATTATGGAAATAGTGCAAGCTTACATGATCTAGGAGGGCAAGCACATTATTTTGTTGAACAAGCGAGAGCTGTTGTAGCAAAATCTCTAGGAGTAAACAGTGATGGTGTGATTTTTACTGGAAGCGGAACGGAGGGTAATTTAATTTCGATTTTGTCATTAGCTTTAGCTTCAAATAAAGGGAAGCACATTATTTCATCACAAGCTGAACATACATCCGTACATGCGGCTTTAAATACACTTGAAAAAATGGGTTTTATGGTCACAAAGTTACCCTTACTGCAAGATGGCTGTATTCATGTAGAGCAACTACGAGAAGTAATTCAAGAAGATACGGCTTTAATCACTATTCAACATGTAAATTCAGAGATAGGTTCTATTCAACCTATAGAAGAAATTGCCGAAATTGCTAAACAATCAAATGTGCTCCTACACGTCGATTGTGTACAATCCTTTTGTAAAATTCCGTTAAAACAGCAGGTAGATGCTATTACTGTTTCAGCCCATAAAATAGGTGGGCCAAAAGGATGTGGAGCTATATATATGAATCCTGAGCTCCGTGTTCCTGCATTAGCACCAGGTGTCACACATGAGCGTGGGTTAAGAGGAGGAACCCTAGATACTCCAGCTATTGTCTCTTTTGCTACGGCGATTGAAGATTATCAATATGAGCGTCAGCATTATGAAGCATTACGTCGATACTTTAAGGGAAATTTACCGGAAACGTGTCAGATCATTGAGTGTAAGGATCAATTGCCTAATATTTGTGGTGTGTTGATGAAAAGAGTAGAAGGTCAATACGTTTTGTTAAAATTAAACGAAGCGGGGATATGTATTTCTACAGGAAGTGCCTGTGATATTCATAGTGAATCTGGTACAAAAGCGATTTTATCAATGGGTTATTCTATGGAAGCGGCTCGTCAATTTTTTAGAATATCCTTCGGCCCAGCAACAACATTTGAAGAAATTGATCGATTACAAATGGCTCTTTCTGTTATTTAACTTCTTTAGCAAATGTTTTCAGTAACGAAAGTGCAACGTCAGTTACAGATGTTTTTGGTAACGTAAACGAAGCGTCAGAAATGTTCTTTCACCTGAGCAGTAAATTTAGAGTTTAATATGATTGAGGGTAAGACGAAACCTGAAAACTATAATTAAATAATTTTGAAATGATAAATTAACAGGTATATTAATGAATCTATAAATAGTTTTTGGCTTATATTTTGCTTTTTTAGTTGATTGTAACGAAGGGCTACTCTGATTGATCCTGTCGTAGATTAAAGATTCCTGCGAAAAGCGAAGTGTCTCGACAGTCGGAGAGGAGTAGCTCATATTGGAAATCAGTGTTTTTTAATGAATTAAAATAGATAAAAACACATCTGATAAATCAATTGTTTTCTTTTAATTAAACAATTGTTATAATAAATAGCAGAGTGATAGTTTCTCTCACACGACGAAAATATCTTCGAAAAGTAATGATTTCTCTCTTTTTATAAAAAAGTATTGCGCAATGCGAGAAAACGTTATACAATAATTCTTGTCTTGAAGGACAGGTAATAAACTTCAAAACGAAATACATAAGGCTTTCAAAATACGAAGTATATTGAAAACTAATAGTCTAGTGATGATGGCAAAGAGGTCACACCCGTTCCCATACCGAACACGGAAGTTAAGCTCTTTAGCGCCGATGGTAGTTGGGGGCTTCCC
>NZ_JBHZDH010000106.1:0-5059 GCF_042755925.1 Lysinibacillus sp. NPDC059133
CACACCCGTTCCCATACCGAACACGGAAGTTAAGCTCTTTAGCGCCGATGGTAGTTGGGGGCTTCCCCCTGTGAGAGTAGGACGTCGCTAGGCACAAAGCAGCCACTGAGAAATCAGTGGTTTTTTTATTTTTTAAAATCAGTAATAACACCCAAAAAATGTTAGAATTTAATTAATTTAAATAAACAAATATAGGGGTGTATTGAGATGGCAACAGGGTTATATAGAGAAAATATTCAAATTCAAAAAGCTAAGCTACAGGAGTTTATTCAGAATAAAGAAGAATGGGCTGTACTAATACCGGGTTATTTACATCATGAATTTCCAAGTGAACGAAATATGATTTGGGTATTTCAAGGGGATTTTGGAATTATCCAAAAAGCTGTAAAGGTTGAACTTAAGTGCAAAGAGTCAAATCCTAATCAGGTTATATTTGATTTGGTAGGCGTATCAGATCCTTTAAATGGTGATGGTTACTTTGAAGTTATACAAAACCAAGATGGCACATGTCAGCTAGTAGGTAATTTAACAATGAAGGCAAGTGGTTTCTTAGCAGGAATGATGAATCCAATATTAGAAAAGTTTGTACCGTCATTAGTAGAGCAGCTAGTACAGAAGATGGCGAAAACGGCTAGTGTCTAGTATGGTGGGGGGTAGAGAAATTAGAGTTAAGTACGTTTTAAAATAACTTTTTACTAATAAAAGAAGAGTATCATGTCATATAAAAAGATCATTGCTATTAGATGCAATGATCTTTTTTTATGGCTTATCACTAAGAATTCGAGATGATATTTATTAAACGTTAATGAGTTGGAACTGAAATTAACCCTAAGTTATTTCGGGTTCATGATAGGTATTCAAACACTTATTTGGCTATTCCCTATTATGTTTATTCTCCATGATTTTGAAGAAATTATTATGGTTGAAAAGTGGTTAAAGAAGAATTCTACGATTTTGTATGAAAGATTGCCGAAAAAAATTGCTAATCGGGTTATGCAACAGTTCTCGATGTCGACAGCACAGTTTGCCGTAGCAGTAATCGTAGTATTTGTGTTTGTAAGTAGTTCCACGTTTGTAGCAAATCAATATGTGAATCAAGGCCCATTTGGAGATATCTACTTTTTCACTATTGCTACGCTAACCTACTTTCTACATGCGTTCACGCACCTTGCACAGTCTATTTTTCTTCGTTCCATTACACCCGGTGCACTCACATCTTTGATAATCGTCATTCCATACAGTTTAATTTTGTATCGTTCGTTATTAATTAATCAAGTCATAACATGGAACATTATTTTCGTTTGCTTGCCATTTTGTCTTTTATTGATCCCTGTTGCATTACTAGCACATTGGATCGGGAAAAAGGTTATATGAAATATCCATTGAACAAATTTTTTTGTAACGTAAGTGTTATAATTAAATAAGAATATAACGGAAATGGGTGTTTTGTTTTGCAAAAGAAAAAGCCGATTGTAGAAGGGTTAGAGCGCTTTCGACAACAACAAAATATTTCCTTTCATGTACCAGGGCATAAGCACGGAGAACTATCCCATCTTCCGCAGCCCTTTAAAGATGTAATGCGATATGATGTAACTGAATTATCAGGTCTTGATGACTTACATCACCCAGAGGAAATGATATTAGAGGCAGAAAACTTGTTGGCAGATACATACGGGGCGATGAAAAGCTTCTTTTTAGTAGGTGGATCTACAGTTGGAAATCTAGCGATGATTTATGCTACATGTAAAAAAGGTGATACGATTATTGTCCAACGTAATGCACATAAGTCTATATTTCACGCAATTGAGCTTGTTGGAGCAAAGCCTATATTTATTTCACCGCTATGGGATGAACGTACATTAACGGCAACGCATGTTTCTTATAAAGATTTAAAAGAAGCAGTTGATTATTATCCAGAGGCTCGCGCTGTAGTTTTAACGTATCCTACTTACTATGGTATGACATCTAAAGAAATACAGCAGCAGATTGCGTATTGTCATGGAAAAGGTATACCTGTTTTAGTGGATGAAGCACATGGAGCTCATTTTAGTGCATGTACCTTGTTTCAACCATCAGCACTGACATTTGGCGCAGATATAGTAGTTCAGTCTGCACATAAAACATTGCCTGCCATGACAATGGCATCCTTTATGCATGTTAATTCTGACTTAATCGATGTCGACAAAATAAATCACTATTTACGTATGCTACAATCTAGCAGCCCATCCTATCTTTTATTGGCTTCTTTAGATGATGCACGCTATTATATACAGACATATATGGAGAGTGATGGTGCATATATAATAGAAAAAAGGAATCAATGGGTAGAGGCATTACGAGGTATTGGCTCTTTGGAAGTTATTGAGGTAGACGACCCTATCAAATTATTGTTACGGGTTGAAGGCTATAGCGGTTTTCAATTACAAGAAGCATTAGAAGCAAAGCACGTATATGCAGAACTAGCAGATACGAATCAAGTATTGCTTGTGCTACCTTTGTTGAAACAAGGGCATAACTATCCATTTGCAGAAATACGAATCCGTATTAAGGATGCTATAACATTGTTATTAAGTACACCAAAAACGGAAATAGAAACTGCTTCACAAACGGCCTATAATTTTGTAGCCATTACGGAACCATCCTATACATTTGATGAAATTGAAAAGGCGGAAAAAGAGTGGTTACCGTATATGCGAACTATGGGACGTATTTCTGCAAGCATGATTATTCCTTATCCACCAGGCATTCCATTGCTTGTTCCAGGCGAAAAAATAACAGTAGCAAAGCTGAGTCAGTTAGAGGAGTTACTGGCTACTGGTGCAACGTTCCAAGGAAATCACCGTTTAGAAGAAAAAATGATTGAGATCATTAAATAGTTGGAGGCAATAACAGCATGAATTGCAATTTATTTATTACATTTGAAGGTCCAGAGGGTGCTGGAAAAACGACAGTCATTCAAAAAATAGCTGAGCGACTTGCAGAAGAAAATATGGATGTATTAGCAACGAGAGAACCTGGTGGTATTGAGATTGCTGAGAAAATTAGGAGCATTATTTTAGACCCTGAACATACAGCCATGGATGAGCGTACAGAAGCGTTATTATACGCAGCGGCGAGAAGTCAGCATTATTTTGAAAAAGTACGACCTGCGTTGGATGCTGGTAAAATGGTTATTTGCGATCGCTTTATCGATTCATCGTTAGCTTACCAAGGATATGCACGTGGTATCGGTGTTGATGAAGTATTATCCATTAATGAGTTTGCAATCGGTAAGAAGTTACCCGATATGACAATATTATTTGACCTTGCACCAGAGGTTGGTTTGGCACGTATTCATGCACATGGAGAGCGAGAAGTAAATCGCTTAGATGTTGAAAGTTTAGCTTTTCATAAGAAGGTTCGGGAAGGATATTTACAACTAGTGGAGCGTTATCCTGAGCGTATACATGTCATCAATGCGGACCAAAATATTGATCGTGTTGTTGAAGATGTATGGTCATTAATATATGGAGCAATACAGTAAATGCATGAAGTTGTCTACCACAATGTGATATAATGGTAACATCTATAATCTTACTTGCAGCAAATGTTTTCTACGCGAAAGCGAAGCGACAGCAGCAAATGTTTACTGCGCGAAAGCAGCAAATGTTTTGAGATGAATGAAGATGTGGTTTTATTTTAGTAGATGTTCTAAACAGCTACTAAAAACAGGGGAACTCTAACGTATGTCACGGAATCGGAAAGAGGGCATGTGCACAAAGCCGAATCCGTACACAATTATGCTGACGCATAATTGATAAAAGGTAACTAAAATCTATTTAGATGAATTTTATCAAAGGGGTGAGTGCGAATGAAGTTAGTCGTAGCTGTAGTGCAAGATCAGGATAGCAGCCGTTTATCGAATGCTTTAACAAAAAATCAGTTTCGCGCAACTAAATTAGCGAGCACTGGAGGATTTTTACGCTCTGGAAATACGACGTTTCTTATTGGGACGGAAGACTCTCTCATACCCAAAGTTTTAGATATTATTCGTGATAATTGTCGTGCACGAGAACAAATGGTTGCACCTGTTTCGCCATTAGGCGGGAATACAGACTCCTATATACCTTATCCTGTAGAGGTAGAGGTAGGTGGAGCGACAGTTTTTGTATTACCAATTGAACAGTTCCATCATTTTTAAATCATTGCCACGTTAAATGGGAAGTAAAACACATTATAATTTAGCTTTTGTGTATTTGATAAAGAAAGCAAGTGGGGGCGAAAAAGCTTGAAGATCAATCAAGATATACGTGTCGGGTTAAATACTAATCGTAAAGAACCACTGCATAACAATAATCAAAATAACCGATTTGGAGATATGGTCGTCAAGCAAGGCACCAAATTGCAAACTGAACAGCTTACACGATTGCTAGGGGATATTTCTACAGCAGGTGACCGTGTTGCAAGGTCACGTAATTTACGAGAGCTTGCTCGTTTTAAAATGCTTGTTAAACGATTCCTACAAGAAACAGTAGAGCATGGTATGGATTTAAAGCAATCGCATACATGGAATCGTTTTGGTGAAGGAAGACGCTTAAAAATTATCGAAACTATTGATACGCGTCTTGTAGAGATTGCGCAAGATATTTTAGATGAAGAAAAGGAAGCAATTGATCTTCTCGATAAAATCGGTGAGATTAAAGGCTTATTAATTAATTTGTATATGTAAAACCCGTGTCTCGTTCTCTTGTAGGCGCGGGCTTTTTTCAAATCTATTCAGCTGCCAAATTTATTTGCTGAATGACATGAAACTAATCTATCTGCTCTAAAACCGCAGATATTTCTGTAATAAAATTGGTTCATCACCAAAATTTATGGATGACTTTTGTTAAAACGTCTACTATGTAAATAAGTTGATTGGAGTGGAGGCTGGGTGACTCCTTGGGGATTAGCGATATAGAGGAACGAAGGCTAAAAGCATCACGTCCTGTGATAACGCCTTCGTGACCAACATCGGTGCTGCTGCCGCTTCGCTTTCGCGCAAAAAACATCTGTTGGCCCAAGCGGCTCATCGGACGCC
>NZ_JBHZDH010000107.1:0-4678 GCF_042755925.1 Lysinibacillus sp. NPDC059133
TCACACCCGTTCCCATACCGAACACGGAAGTTAAGCTCTTTAGCGCCGATGGTAGTTGGGGGCTTCCCCCTGTGAGAGTAGGACGTCGCTAGGCAATGTAAACAGTCAGCTGTGTGCTGGCTGTTTTTTTTATACAAAATTATACAAATAGTAATAAACCAAGAAGCTTAAATTAGCTTCTTGGTTTTTTTTAGTTATTTACTTTAGCAAAAATTAATCTTCATATAGTTAAATATACTCATTGATGTTTAGATATTTAAGTGTGCTTTTTATTAACTTTAATGAAATATTACCTATGGTATAAAAAGTCAAAATTATGGATTTTATAGGTATTATATATTAGAATAGGTAATAGTCATTTTTACATACTTTTATAGATTCTTTTAGGATATGGATATGTAAAAAATATATGGATAGGAGTGTAAAAGTTGATAATACTAGATAGACCTTATGTTTCTGATTTATTAGCGCACACAATTAGTAGGAATGAAATTCCAGTTATCAAATTAAATGAAGTTTTTATACCAAATGAATCTACTATAAATTTTAAAAAGGTAGACGATTTGTTGATTGAATTAGAGAAGGGGAATTGTCCAATTCTCTTTAACTCTGAAAATGGACTTAATATTTTATCAAAATATGCACCTAAACACTATTTAACAACTGTTACAGATATTTTGAAAAATAAAGTTACTTTCAGGAAAACATTAAGTAGACATTATAAAGATTTCTTTTTCACAGAAGTTTCTCTAAAAGAATTAGAAGAATTAGATCCTAGTGCTCTACCTTTCCCTATTATTGTTAAGCCTGTTATAGGATATTCAAGTATAGGTGTACATCGTATTGATAAGGTAGAAGAATATAAAGAAACTATTAAACAACTTAAATTTGAAATGGAAGTTACAAGTTCAGACTATCCAATCGAAGTTATTAATAACCAATCATTTATAATTGAGAAATTAATTGAAGGTGATGAATACGCTGTTGACGTATATTTTACAGAAGACGGGGAACCTGTTATCTTAAATCTTTTTAAAAGAATGTTTAGGCATGAGAAAGACATGAGCGATAGAATTTACTATACGAGTAAGCAAGTAATAAATGAGTCCCTCAACAAAATTCAAGAATTTTTAGGAACTATTTCATCGTTCTTCGCTTTAAAACTTGCCCCTATACATATTGAAATTCGCATCGATAATGAGGGACAGATTGTTCCAATTGAAGTAAATCCACTTAGATTTGCTGGTATCGGTACAAATGAACTTGGCGTTCATGCATATGGTGTAAACGCATGTGAGTACTTTTTTAAACAACAAAAGCCTGATTGGGAAAATATAGTTAATCAAATGGATGATTCAATTTATAGTTTTTGTTGTGCTGAAATAGATGCCTCTATTGATTGTAAGCAAGTTGTATCTATTAATCATGAAGCATTTAAACTAAATTTTGATGAAATTTTAGAATATCGACCAATGAAAGTGAATGAAAGCTCTACCTTTGCTGTAATCTTTCATAAATCACCGGATTTAAATGAGAATATAAGGTTATTGAACTTAGATCTGAATCAATATATTACGTTAAATGAATTGGTATTTGTTTAATAATGATTAATTTTTTTATTACAGTTAGGAGCGTTAATGATGTTTAAAGGTATGACAATTAGAAAGAAAATATTATTAAACGTATTAATGCCTATTGTTGTTATAAGCACAATTTTTAGCTTTGCCATTTTTATTGTAGCTGAACGTTTAATTGATGGGTATATTATTCCTCAGTTTGAAGAGAGTTTAACGATGAAAATGGAGGATTTTGATGAGCTATTTGATAAAGAATTAATCAATAGTGCTAAAACAAACAAAAGTGCATATCAAGAATTATTGTCTAGAGGAAATGCATTCAAAGAAAAGTATGATTTAGAAAATGTGTATATTATGAGTAAAGTAGATAATAAAGAAGTCATTTTATTTTTAGGCAATGACGATAAGTATTTATCACCACTAGCGTTTACAGATGAACAAAAAGCAGCGCTAGGCACAACTAAAATGGTTACAAGTGATATTTATATAGATGATTACGGTGCTCATAAGTCTACATTTTTACAAGTTCAAGGAACAGATTCTGTCTTAGGATTAGATGAAGATGCAGATTTTATAGTTGATTTAGAAAATTTATTAATAAAGGTATGTGTATTATTAGCACTTATATTTATTGTGGTAAGTGGTATATTAGCATATTTCACTGCTAAAAGAATTTCTAAACCGTTAAATCAACTTGTAGATTACACTAAAGTAATTGCAGCTGGTGATTTAACGCAGGAAATAAAAAATACAAGTAATGACGAAATTGGTCAGCTTGCATCAAGTTTTAATAGTATGCAAGTACAGCTAAAAGATGTTATAGGGCATGTATCCTCAACAGCAGACTATGTAGCAAATGGGTCTAAAGAATTGACTCAAAGTATAGAGCAAGTGACAGAAATGACTAATCAGGTATCAGCGGCGATTCAGGAAGTTTCAGTAAGTAGCGAAATGGTAACAACTGGGGCTATTCAAAATCAAATTGCGATTAGAGAAATATCAGAGGGTATAGTAGAAATTACGGAATCTACCACGAATGTCTCTGATGAATCTATTAAGACATCTGAAGAATCCAATCAAGGTAATAATGTTATTCAACAATCCGTACAAGGAATTGATTCGATTAACGAGCTTTCAAAAGCCTCTATGCAAATGACAGAACAAATGCATCAACGTTCTAAAGAAGTAGGACAAATTACAAATGTAATTACAAGTATTTCAGATCAAATTAATTTACTTGCACTAAATGCAGCTATTGAGGCTGCTCGTGCAGGTGAATATGGAAAAGGGTTTGCTGTTGTTGCAGATGAAATAAGACATTTAGCAGAACAATCTGCCCAATCTGCTAATGACATTACTAAATTAATCTCTGAAATGCAAAACAATTCTAATGAATCTGTTGACGCTATTACGAGAGTAGTAAATGAAATTGATCAAGAGACTGTCGCAATAAGATTGGCTGGAGATACTTTCCGAAATATCTCATCTCTAATTTCAAACATTAGTATGCGAACGCAATCAATTGCTTCAACAGTAGAACAAATATCAGCAAGCTCTGAACAAGTATTAGGGACTACTGAGACAACTGTGCAATCATTGGAGCAAACATCAGCAGGTACCCAAAACATTGCTTCAACTATGCAAGAGCAATCTGCTTTTATGGAAGAAATGCTAGGAACTGCTAATCAAGTAAACGAGATGGTTGAAAACTTAAAAGGTCAAATTGCACATTTTAAAATTAAGTAATCTAAGCGATAACATAAACTAAGTTAAAAGGATTAGCTCTATCTTGAACAGAGTTAATCCTTTTACTATTTTTAGATCCGTATGTCAGTATCAAAGTCGTTTGTAAATTCGACAAAATACTCATTGAGTTCGTTCTATTTGTATATAACCATTTATATAATGTAAAGATTACTTGAAAAAGGAGAGGGAATTTTGTGGATTGATGGTGTTTTTTCTGGTGGCGGTTTGAAGGGGTTTGCACTAGTTGGGGCGTATCAAGTACTAGAAGCTGAAAATTTTCGCTTTAAACGGGTAGCTGGGACGAGTGCCGGGGCCATATTAGCTGCTTTTATTGCTGCGGGATATAGCGGAAAAGAAATCCAGACTATGTTAGAAGAGTTGGATGTACCTTCATTATTAGATCAAAGGAAAACAATCTTACCATTCCCGTTTATGAAGTGGGTTAATGTTTATCACCATTTAGGTTTATATAAAGGAAAAGCATTAGAAAAATGGTTTTTTCAAAAATTAGCTGCAAAAGGTGTTTATACGTTCGGAGATTTACCTAGAGATTCATTAAAGTTAGTGGCCTCAGATTTAACAAATGGCAAAATGATGGTGTTACCGGATGATTTACAAAATTATCATATTGATGCGAAAAAATTTTCTGTTGCAAGTGCTTTACGTATGAGTTGTGGTATACCATTTTTCTTTGAACCAGTTACATTAAAAACAGGAAAAGGAGATTCAGTTATTGTAGATGGCGGTGTATTGAGTAATTTTCCATTATGGGTATTTGATGATAGAGAAGGACGTAAGGTGCGGCCGATTATAGGGCTTAAATTGAGTAGACGTAGAGAAGAACAACACCCACATGAAATTAAAAATGGATTAAATTTATTTGAAGCTTTATTTTCTACTATGAAAGATGCTCATGATGAAAGATATATCTCAAGACGGCATGAAAGAGATATTATTTTTATTCCTGTCGATGATTATAGCGCTACTCAATTTGATTTAGATGAAGAGACTAAAGAAACACTTTTAGAGATTGGAAGAAACCGTACTATTCAATTTTTAAAAGCGTGGCCAAGATTTAAGTTATAAAACTTTTGAAAAAATGAATAAAACTATTGACGCTCTATGAAGTAGATGATATTATATAAAAGTTGCTGATAAACATGCAACTAGAACAATATAAAAATAAAATAACTGTTTGACAGTATGTGTGAAACATGTTATTATATAAAAGTTAACTCTTAACAAAGAGATAACGATTGTAAATGAACCTTGAAAACTGAACAAGCAAAACGTAATCAATAAAGTTTTTAGTAGCTAACCTTGAGTTGGTGAACGAAACAAAATTTTGGACATCA
>NZ_JBHZDH010000108.1:0-4617 GCF_042755925.1 Lysinibacillus sp. NPDC059133
AAACATCTGTTGGCCCAAGCGGCTCATCGGACGCCCCCAGGAAGCTCTGCTCTGCGCGAAAGCGAAGCGTCAGCAATTGTTTTATCTGTGCGAAAGCGTAGCGACAGCAACAACAAAGCGCCCAGCCGGAACGGAAATCAACCACACGTTTTGGTGATGATCCATAAAATTGAGCAATAGGAAACAATTATGCTATGAGTGTAATTGATATAGGAAGGAATTTGAATATATGGCCAAGAATGTTGAAGAGCTATTCACACTGCAACCAGTCGTAATGAAGCAGCTTCAAACGATTTTTGACAAAAATAGATTAGCACATGCATACATTTTTGATGGCGAAAAGGGGACAGGCAAAGCTGATATAATGCGGTTTTTTGTCAAATTAATGTTATGTGAGCATCCAAATCAAAATGTTCCATGTGAAACATGTCGAAATTGCAGACGTGTTGATTCGGGTAATCATCCAAATATTCATCAAATTTATCCAGAGGGTCAATTTATAAAGATTGATCAAATACGTGAATTAATTGCAGAAATGAAGATGATGGGTGTTGAAGAGGGACGTAAGATTTATGTACTTCATCATGCAGACCGTCTCAATATTGCATCTGCAAACATGATACTTAAATTTTTAGAGGAACCTGATGGTGAGGTAACTGCGATTTTATTAACGGAGCAAATGCAGTCAATTTTACCAACGATTCGCTCTCGCTGCCAGCATATTAAATTTCAAAAAATGCCTCGACACATATTGTTAAAGCATTTACAAGATAACAATATTGCTTACTCGATGGCTTCTACAGTGAGCATGATGACGAACGAGCTCGAAACAGCTATGATTTTAGCAAATGATGAGCAGTTTGCACATGCTCGAAAAACAGTGTTAAAATTAGTAGAGGCAATTCGTCAGAACGTACATGAAGCAATGCTTGTTGTACATGAAGAATGGTTGCCATTGTTTAAAGAAAAAGGCGAGATGGAGCAGGCATTAGATTTACTACTATTTGCTTACCGTGATATAGTGTCAATAAAAGCTAATCCCGAATCAGCTTGTACTTACCCAGACATGTTACAGACATTTAAAGAAGCTGCGTTACATTCGACTTATGAACGTCTATCTAGTCAAATGGAGTCTATTTTACAGGCACGTTCATCTTTACAGCGTAACATGAATAGGACGTTAATGATGGAGCAGTTAATGCTAAATCTGCAGGAGGGGTATACATTTGTATAATGTAGTGGGTGTCCGCTTTAAAAAAGCGGGTAAAATATATTATTTTGATCCAGCATCATATCTACTAGAGGACAGTCAATATGTCATTGTAGAGACAGCTCGCGGTGTAGAATATGGTAAAGTAGTTGTCCCTCAAAAGGTGGTTGAGGAAAATGATGTTGTTTTACCACTTAAACAAGTTCTACGACCAGCGGATGAACGTGATCGTATTCAAGTAGAGGAAAATGCCGCCGAATCAAAACGCGCATTTGAACTAGCAAGTACAAAAATCATTGAGCATAATCTAGAAATGAAGCTCGTTGATGTTGAATATACATTTGATCGTAATAAAATCATCTTTTATTTTACGGCTGAAGGACGCGTTGATTTTAGGGATCTTGTAAAAGATCTAGCTTCGGTTTTTAGAACACGTATTGAACTTCGTCAAATTGGTGTACGTGATGAGGCGAAGTTGTTAGGTGGTATTGGTCCATGTGGCCGGATGCTTTGCTGCTCTACATTTTTAGGAGATTTTGAGCCGGTTTCTATTAAAATGGCTAAAGATCAAAACTTATCTTTAAATCCATCCAAAATTTCAGGTCTTTGCGGTCGTTTAATGTGCTGCTTGAAATATGAAAATGATGAATATGAGGAAGCGAAAGAGGGCATGCCAGACATTGGTGAATTGACGATGACACCAGATGGCCGTGGTAAAGTTGTAGGTTTAAATGTACTGGAGAGACTCATTCAAGTATATTTACATGAGCAGGAGCGTACAGTCGAGTATACACTAGAAGAACTGCTAGCATGCGAAAAAAATCTTATATAAGATAGAGAATTGAACGAGGTGGCTTGGGTGAAGGACCGTAATTTCTTAGATACCGTTATGGAGTTCGAACAACAGCTCGAAGCAATGCAGGAGCAATTTGGTGCATTGAAACAATTTGTAGCGTTAATGATGGAGGAGCATAAGACTCTCGAAACAGAAAATCATCACCTTCGTACACGTCTAGAAGAACTACTTTCTAATGAAAACTCTGTACAAGCTACTGATGAGAAGAAAGAGAATCCGTTAGATATTGGCGAGGGTTATGATAACCTAGCACGTTTATACCATGAAGGCTTCCATGTTTGTCATGTTCATTTCGGAAGTTCACGTAAAGGTGAAGACTGTCTGTTTTGTCTATCATTTTTAAATAAACAAAATGTGTAATAGAAGGCTGATTCCCACTTTAGTGGTGTCAGTCTTTTGTTTTGTATAGTAGGAGGAGGAAACATGGAAGATTGGTTGAGAGGTGACGAACGGTTAGACTATTTATTGGCTGAGAATTTACGTATTATTCAAAGCCCCTCTGTCTTTTCGTTTTCATTGGATGCAGTGCTACTTTCGAAATTTGTCAATGTCCCATACCATAAAGGGAAAATTGTTGATTTGTGTTCAGGTAATGGTGTAATCCCACTTTTTCTAAGTGCCAGAACAAAGGGACATATTACAGGAGTAGAAATTCAACCACGTTTATTTGATATGGCTGAGCGAAGTATCCGTTACAATAAGTTAGAAGAGCAAATTCATATGGTCCTTGGTGATGTGAAGGAAATTCCTAAGGAGCTTGGTATTGAAAAATATGACGTTGTAACCTGTAATCCACCATATTTTTTAGCCCATGAAGCTAGTGATAAAAATTTAAGTGAGCATTACGCTATTGCCCGTCATGAACTATATTTAACGTTAGAGGAAGCAATACAATCTGCAAGTAAATTATTAAAACAGGGCGGAAAGGCAGCTTTTGTTCATCGTCCGGGTCGGCTATTAGATATTGTTACGGCAATGCGGGCAAACCGTATAGAACCTAAACGTATGCAACTTATTTATCCGAAGGAAGGTAAGGAGGCTAACGCATTATTAATAGAAGGAATTAAAGACGGTAAGCCTGATCTGAAAATATTACCGCCTCTGTATGTTTATAATGAGAATAATGAATATACAGCAGAAGTGAGAGAAATCCTTTATGGAAAAGAACAATAGCCATTATTTTTATGTGTTAGAATGTGCCGATCAATCCTTTTACGCAGGCTACACGAATAATGTAGACAGGCGTGTCGCTGTACATAATGCTGGTAAGGGAGCAAAATATACAAGAGCACGAGGACCTGTGGAATGTATTTATGTTGAGGAATTCGATACGAAACAAGAGGCGATGCGTGCAGAATATGCTTTTAAACAGCTAACACGCACGCAAAAAATGAAATATATAGGGAGGGATGAGTCATGAAATCTCAAAAAAGTACAATGCATGATCATACAGGTTGTTTATATTTAGTTGCAACACCTATTGGCAACCTAGAGGATATGAGTGTGCGTGCGCTACGTATTTTAAAAGAAGCAGATATTATTGCTGCAGAGGATACACGTAATACAAAGAAGCTATGCAACTACTTTGATATAGAAACACCACTGATAAGTTATCATGAACATAATTTAGAGGTGGGGGGAGAGAAGCTATTAGCCTTCTTACGTGAAGGGAAAACAGTTGCATTAGTTAGTGATGCTGGTCTACCTTGTATTTCTGATCCTGGTGCAGATATAGTCGAAAAAGCAATCGAGCAAGACTTTCCAGTTGTACCGGTGCCAGGTCCCAATGCAGCAATATCAGCATTAATAGCTTCTGGATTAACACCGCAGCCATTTTTCTTTTATGGATTTTTAAATAGAGGGAAAAAGGATCGACGACAGCAGTTAGAGCAACTAAAAAAACGTCAGGAAACTATTTTGTTTTATGAGGCTCCTCATCGTATAAAGGACACTTTAAAAGATATGGAAGCTATTCTTGGTAATCGTCGAATTGTATTAGCTCGCGAGTTAACTAAAAAATTCGAGGAGTTTTTACGTGGTACGTTGGCCGAAGCAGTGGTATGGTCACAAACAGAGGAAATTCGAGGGGAATTTTGTATTGTCCTTGAAGGAAACGACAATGCCGAGGAAGAAAATAGTGAAGAAGCCTATTGGATGACAATGTCTGTCGTTGAACATGTCGATTATATTATTAATGATACAGGTGTTACATCAAAAGAAGCTATCAAGGAAGTAGCAAAACTACGTCAAGTAGCGAAGCGAGAAGTCTATAATGAATACCATAGTTAATGGAAAGAAAGAGGTTGCCTAAATAAGGCACCTCTTTTTTGTATATCTAATCAAATTAGTGGCTCATTACCAACAGTTCGGGATGACAATTGTTAAAACGCATGCCATATCAGTTGATTGGAGTGGAGGCTGGGCGACTCCTTGGATAGAGGAACGAAGGCTAAAAGCATCACGTCCTGTGATAACGCCTTCGTGACCAACTTCGGTGCCGCTGCCGCTTCGCTTTCGCGCAAAAAACATCTGTTGGCCCAAGCGGCTCATC
>NZ_JBHZDH010000109.1:0-4185 GCF_042755925.1 Lysinibacillus sp. NPDC059133
AGGCAAAATTAAAAATGAGTCCGGTGCAATACCGAACTCATTTTATACAAGCTGCCTAATGAAATAACCGTGTCTAACTTTTAGGGGTCACTTCACAAGGTGTGGCTTTTTATTATGTACCCCAATCCAATTACGCAGTTTATCATTTCCAGTCTCATCGAGTAGGGCAGTGAAATTAGCATGCATTTTTTGTGAAGCGTTTTCACGCATGCATCCTGTTACATGAAGGTAAATTCTAGTTGTCGTGTCTGAGTTTTAATGGTCGACACGATTCATAATGTAATTGGTCCACCTCAGCTTCAGCAAGAAAGTTAATGTGAGACCACCAGATAAAGTAGTTTTACACTTCGGTTCAGGACGTTTCGACTTTGAGGAGAAATACGTTCAAACGAAACTACCAAGCATCATAGAAGTGAAATTAGGAGGTAAAAAAACACAACGATGTGATAAGTGTGAATACTGTCGGGAAAAAAAGAAGTTAGAAGTTACATTCGAAATTGAGGATCTACTAGATTAGGCGGTGGAATTGGATGAACAATGTGCCGACAAACGTTCGTTTTATTGCCTGCTTGGACTTTTCGACAGGCGAAGGATAATGAAAAATCAGTCGCTTGGTGCTGGAATATAAGACTAAGCTTGTCATTTCTTGCGCTTACCCGGGAAATTATTTCTTATTTCCTAACCTGAGTATCTCCTTTCCGAAAAAAGCCACTCATTTGAGTGGGCTAAATTATTGCTTCAACCTTTCTGTTATGATGGCTACCGGGAAATAATACATGCCGAGTTCATTTGATTGTTTTTCAGATATATTCATAGATACTGTCCCAATATCAACATATTCTATCGTTAATGTTTTCCAACCTTCTTCTTCTAGTAACGCATCGGATGCTTGACTGTACATAGACACAGCAATATCTTCTGGTGGTAAATTGAATTTGTTTGGCGCTAAGTCTATTATTGCTTTAATCTCGCCATTTTCGACGGTTAAACTAATTAATTTATCGTTCTCACCCATACCGGAATACTCAAGTATTCTTTTTGCTTCATCTGCGGAAATTTTTTTCTCTGTTATGTCTCTAGTTTCCTCTTTTGTTTTCTGTTCAGAAAGAGCCTTTTCCTCAGCTTCTTTAGCTTTTCGTTCTTCCTCTTTATTAGCGTGTTCAGCCTCTTTTTCTTTCGCTTTATCTAATTCTTCCTGAGCCTTATCTGTTTCTTCAGCTTTTTCTTCACCACAAGCTGAAAGTAATAGTGCAGACATGGCTCCTATGTAGATTAATTTTTTCATTGTGTAACCCCCTCTATATTTCCATTATAGGAAAAATAGCGTGAAAAGCACATGTAAAAAACAGACAACTGTGATTAGTTATCTTATTCTCCAAGAAGAGCCGGCCATAACCTTCCATTTGCACTATTATATATAAGTAGAGGGGGATGGAAAGTAGATTAATGTTTGATTTTTTTAAAAAGTCTGCTATCATAAAAATAGAAACGTTAGTTCTTATTTTAGGAGGCGCTTTATGAAAAAAATGTTTTTATCTTCTTCGTTTTATGATACTAGTCATTTTTTGAAAGATTTCGTCGGAGACAACATTGAAGGAAAAAGAGTTACTTTTATTCCAACTGCAAGTTTAGTTGAAGAGGAAGTACATTATGTAGATTCTGCAAAAACAGCCTTTGAAGAGTTGGGAATGATTGTAGAAATATTCGAAATATCAAAAGTTGATAAATATGAAGCAGAAGAAATATTGAGGAAAAATGATTTTATTTATGTATCTGGAGGCAATACATTTTTCTTACTTCAAGAGTTAAAAAGGTCAGGGATAGATCGATTAATTATTGAACAAGTTGGTTCTGGTAAGCTATATATAGGTGAGTCCGCTGGTTCAATAATAATGGCACCTAATATTGAATATGTAAAATATATGGATGAAATGAGTAAAGCGCCGCATTTAGAAACAACTATGGGTTTAAATCTGATTTCATCATATCCTGTTCCTCATTTTGGACATGAATACTTTTGTAGTATGGTTGACGAGATAATTACTAATTATAACAATAAAATTTCACTGACTCCGATATCTAATTCTCAAGTAATTTTAGTTCGAGATGATGATATTGAAATTGTTTAAGTATCTAAAAGAAATGTAGGATATAAAGAAGTCACACTTTCCGAGGAGGGCACTGAAAAAGTCTATATCTTCTCACATTGCGAGGTATTCAACGATTAAATCGTTGAATACCTCGCTTTTTTCATTTGGCACTGTGACTCTACTGTTGTAAAAAAAAATTACAAAAGCAGTACTAAATAAAAAAAGATGCTGCCTCATTCAAATCATACTAATTACTTTGTTGTAATAAATACAGCGTCATCAAAAGTAATATCTGCACCTAGTGCTTCACTTACAAAACGTACAGGTACCATAGTTGTTCCTTTATAAATTTCAGCTGCATGATTTAATTTAATTGTAGTTGTAACGCCGTTTGAAGTAACGTAAGCGTTTTTATTTCCAACGCCAATCACAACTTTTTTAATATCTTTGTATGCAGTTACTTTTTTTGTTGCATTGTCATAAGTAACAGTTGCACCAAGTGATACAAAAATAGCTTTCATAGGAACTAAAGTTGTTTCATTTTTAATATAAGAACTTGGGTTGTAACATTGCTTAACATTATTGATATATACATCTACAGTTTTAAGCACTGGTTGTGGTGTACTGTGATATGTTGGTTTTTAGTAATTTGTATTGTATCTAAAATTAATTCATTTTCTAGAAAATTTTCTGAGTACCCAATTATCACATCATCGTGAAATAGATACTGTAATGCCCTTCACCCATGAAATGCACGTTGTTTGAAAAAAAAATAATAATTGCCTAAAGCGATTCTATGATTTTTACTATAGTACGATATCCAATAAATTAGTAACTTCTGTAAGAATATCTGACCATTCTTCGGCGTTGGGGTCAATCACTTTAAAGTGCTCAGCGGATGGGATCTCCACCATTTTTACCTGATCCCCAGAAGCATCTGCTACACGTTTGTAATTATAACTAATTCCGATTGGCACATTGATGTCGAGAGAACCGTGAATAAGAACTTGTGGAACCTGAAGGGGTAATAACTGAATTGGAGAAGCTTGCGCATAACGCTCTGGAACCTCTTTGGATGACCCACCTACTAAATCAGATACAGGATAGTTATTTGCTAAACCGAATTCTGATAGACGTAAATGATGAACATCATCCATGAGTGCAAGATCGTTAACCCCTGCTAAGCTTATCGATCCTTTAAGAGAAAGTGGTTGATCAGTAGTTCTTAAAACACTACTTTCTGGTAGTTTTTTACGACCGGCTAACCATAAAGCTAGATGCCCTCCTGCAGAATGTCCAATAGCAATAACCCTGCTTAAATCAAGATGATTTTCTTCTGCTATTTGTTGTAAAAAATCGGCTGCATTTGCAACATCAATAAATGTACCAGGCCATCCTCCACCCTCATCTCCAACTCGACGAAATTCAATGTTCCAAGTAGCTATTCCCCTTGACGCCAAATCTTTTGCTACAGGTTCTATAGCATCAAGGTTCCAAATGTTTTTCCAAAATCCACCATGAATTACAATTGCAACTGGATAAGGACCCTCTCCTTCAGGGAGACGAAGATCTCCAAACTGCAACTGATTTTTTCCGTAAGCGAATCGTTTATTTTTTATACTCATAAGAGGACCTCCATGTTTTTCTCGACTTTTTCATTCTTGACCCAAACGAGGTTAGGGCCACCTAAAAAATAAAATAAAGCTAATAGTCATAGGCAATGTTTTAGCCTAGGCTTTTTTCGTTCATTTATCATATGATTGATATTTTGCATAAAACTTCTTAGCTGCTTTTTTTCGTCTTTCAATATCTTCTTTTAAGAATAAATGATCCCGAGTTAATTCTTTTATTGGAACTAACTTTTCCCGCTTTTGCTAAAGCTAACCCCGCAATTACAACACCTGTTCTTCGTTTGCCATTATTAATCCCTCCCAAAAATATAGAATTTGGCTCAATATTTTTTCTTTTCCCTATTTTTAGAGGAGTAAACATAATTTTTATCACACGTGTTGATTAACCAAAATTATACAGTCGTTGAATGATTTATGTCCCAATGAAACATCAGGATTTCTTTCACCCTAATTCGCCATTCCAG
>NZ_JBHZDH010000110.1:0-4097 GCF_042755925.1 Lysinibacillus sp. NPDC059133
GTTCGTCCTTTAATCTTGAAAGTCTAGTATATAAAAAATACCCGCAGTTAGCACACTCTTTTTCAAGTGTCCTAACTACAGGTACCATATTACATTATTGTTTAAATCTGAGGTTTTTTAATTATGCTTTTTTGAATTACATAAAAGACCACATATATTTGTTTAGCCAAAAAAGTGAAACAATACAAAGTGCTTCCGATAATAATGTTAGAGAATGAAAAGTTTAGGAGGTTGAGTTAAATGCGTATTGCATCGCGGGAGCAGCCAATTGAAACGAATACTGCACCATCTAATACAAAAGCAATTAATGTGCAGGGAAATATGACACCTAATATTTCAGCGGAAACCAACTCTCAATCAGTAGTAGAAAAAGCGACTACTGTTGGAGAAGAGCAGGAAATCTCAAAAGAAAAACTACAACAAGCAATCGATGTTGTAAATGAATTTTTGAAAATAAATCATAGTTCTTCAAAATTTGTCTATCATGAAGGTTTAGAACGCTATTACGTAACTGTGGTGAACGGTGAAACAGAAGAAATTGTTAAAGAAATACCCCCAAAAAAACTTTTAGATGCATTTTACGAGATGCAAAAGTTACTGGGTATGATTGTAGACGAAAAGATATAAGAATGTTTAGGAGGAAAATAAAATGGTAAATAGAATTGGTGGCTTAGCGTCAGGAATGGATATTGATGAATTAGTCAAAAAACTAATGAATGCAGAAAGAGCGCCATTAAATAAGCTTTTGCAAAGCAAGCAACGCTACGAATGGCAACGTGATGCATATCGTGATGTTAATAAAAAATTAAAAACATTCGATACGTATATTGCGGATAATTTAGTGTTAAAATCAATCAGTTCAAAAACTGCATCAAGCTCAAACTCGAACTTAGTATCGGTTGTTGCAACTGGTAAAGCAGCAGGTACAGTTTCCATTGAAGGTGTAGCACAATTAGCTGAAGCAGGTCGTATTACGAGCGGACAAGTAAGTGCTAATGGTTCAACGAAAATGAAGGAATTAGCATCAGGTACAATTGAATTTCGAGCAGTTCAAGCTGATGGGACGATGGCTAAAGAAGCAACAAAAATTGAAATTACTGATGATATGACAGTAAATGACTTTGTTAAAAAGGTGAATGAAAGCGGTGCTGGTGTATCAGCAGTATTCGAAAGTGGTCGCTTTTCATTTACTTCGAAAAGTACGGGCAAGGGCAATCTTGAGATTACTGGTGATACGGCAGGGATGAAGCTAACGAAAGATGACGGAGCTTCAATTCGTGAAGGGAAAAACGCTATTTTCCAAGTAAATGGTATCGCGACAGAGCGCTCGTCTAATACGTTCTCACTTAATGGCTATAACATTACATTAAAAGCAACATTTAACGGTGAACAAGCAACTGCTGAACGCTATAATTCTGCTTATGAAGAGTGGAAAAATACAACTTCAGTAGAATATGTTCAAAAGATTGCAGATGCACTTTTAGCGAAAAATACTGCAACAGATGAATATGAGACTGCAAAAGCAGATTATGAAGCTGCGAAAAATGCATTTTTGGGTACAGTAGAGCTGTCAAATGCTGATAAAACGGCATTTAATAAAATCGGTAACCCTCAGTTTGCACGTAGTTTAACAGAAGAAGAAGTAGAAACGATTGCTAATAAAGCTTTTGAAAATAAAGAAGAATTTGAAATGTGGTTAAATGATGATTCGTCAGATGCAGAGTTAAAAGCGAAGCTAAAAGATGCAAATATTAATTTCAATCAATTTAAAGCTATTGGCTCTCTTGACTATGAAAAAATACAAAGTTTATCAGCACAGTCAATGTATAATACGTTAGGCACAACATTCTTAAGTGGACTGACAGATGAGGAAAAAACTTTAGTAAAAGATTTACCTACATCTAAGGAAGGCTTTGATAATCAAATTGCTGATTGGAAAGAAAACGGAACGGAAGAGCAAAAAGCATTAGCTGAAAAATTATCAAAATTAAGTGATACGCAAAAGGATACATTACGTCAGCTTTCATATGGTGACCTTGATAAAATGGCTGATTTAGCAGTAGCGCAGGTAGATCATAATACAAAACTTGCAGCTAAAAACACTGCTGAAAAAGAGCATACGGCATTAATAGATCGACAAACGAAAGCAGAAGCAGATTTTAAAGATGCATATAAGCAACAGTTTGGAGAGGATTACACAGATGACAAAGGTGATCCGGGAAAAGTTACGAATCTGCCAGGAGCTCCAGAAAGTCCCGTTACATTAACGTCTACTACAAACGTAGATGAAATGATGAATAAAATTAAAGACTTTGTGAATACGTACAATGGTTTGATTAAAGATTTCAAAGACCAAACAACACAAACAAAATATCGTGACTATACACCACTAACTACAGAGCAAAAAGAAAATATGTCCGAAAATGAAATTAAACTTTGGGAAGAAAAAGCGAAAAGTGGTTTACTTCGTAGTGATGCGCTTATTCGCGAAGGTCTTTCAAACATGCGTTCATTAGTCTATGAAGCGAATCCAGATCTTGAAGATTCGAAATTTAATACGTTATTCAGCATCGGTATTACAACTTCTAAAAATTACAATGAAGGTGGAACATTAGCAATTGATGAGGAGAAATTACGTAAAGCTTTAGAGGAAGATCCTGATGCAGTAGAACGTTTATTTAATAATCCAGATGGTAAAAAAGATGCTGTTATTGATGGCAAAACAGTTGATACACGTGGTTATTTAAGAAAACTTCGTGACTCAATGAAAGATTTTGAAGTCTCGATTGAGAAAAAAGCTGGTCGTGCAACAATGACAGATAATCAATATACAATCGGTAAGAACTTATTGGATACAGAAAAGCGTATTTCTACATGGCAAGACAAGCTGAAAAATATTGAAGCACGATATTGGAAGCAATTTACAGCCATGGAGCAAGCAATCAATAAAGCAAACCAGCAATCAGGTATGTTCATGCAAGGTGCAGGTTGAGGCTTCTAAATAAGAGGCAAAGTAGGAGAATATTATGAAATTAATAGATCAACTATTACAGATATCAGCAAATTTATTTAAGCTTTTGGGGAACATTCCAAATGGCGAAGAGCGTGATGAATATATTGATAATATCAACAGCATGTTAGACAAGCGCGGGAAAATTATTGAAGAATTGGTTCGAGATGGATTTAGATTTGACGAACAGAATCGTATTCATCGTACGTTACTTAAATTAGATAATGGGATAAAAGAACGATTGTCTGCTGTGATGAGCGCCGTAAAGCAGGATATGGCAAACCTTCAAAAAACGAAAAAAAGTGAAGGACAATACTTCGATCCCTACTCGAATGTTCGTGTGATGGATGGGATGTATTATGACAAAAAGAATTAACATTTACCTATTCGCTTTTCTTCATAAAATGGTTTAAACTAGTAAATAAGTAACCTTTCAAAGGAGTTGTCCTTTATTGGCAGCAAATCTAACAGCACAAAATGCGTATAAACAAAATAGTGTTACCACTGCTTCCCCTGGCGAGCTTACGCTAATGCTTTATAATGGATGCTTGAAGTTCTTGCACAAGGCTAAACTAGCCATTCAAGAAAAGAATATCCAAGAAAAAAACACAAATCTTATAAAAGCACAAGCAATTATTAGTGAGCTGATGGCGACTTTGAATATGGACATCGAAGTGTCAAAAAATATGTTTGCCCTTTATGAATATATCAATCGTCGTTTAGTCGAGGCAAACATTCAAAGTGATGTCGCTATTATTGAAGAAGTTGAGGGATTGGTGACGGAATTCCGTGATACATGGAAGGAAGTTATTCGCATCAATCGACAACAGCAATTCGGTCAGGGAAACACTGGGCAAATTTAGACAACATAGAGGCCATCGATTTATGATGGTCTCTTTTCTTTGCGAGAAAAGCGAGACACGACATTTTTATCATTACAAAAGGGAACCATTTAACTATTTTCAGCGGGTCTCCAAACACCCGCTGAAAGTAGTTAAAGCCTCCGGCGGATGTCACGGAATCGGAAAGGAGTTCTTTGTGCAAGCACAAAGCCGATTCCGGACGCAAGTATGCCGAGGCATACTTG
>NZ_JBHZDH010000111.1:0-3626 GCF_042755925.1 Lysinibacillus sp. NPDC059133
TGCATGCGTATATTAAAAAGCATCAACATAACTATAAAAAACATATAGATAGCAATACTTCTCAGAAAATCGCCTCTACTGTCTGGAAAGCGGTTTATTTAATTCTTTTATAAGTCCTCCTGAGACTCTTCAACTAACCTGCCCCTTGAGTTGAAGAAGAAAAAGATGGGATCTGTTAAATCCCATCTTGAAGTAAAACCCCCGTAGTTTACCCTTTACGCATCCTAATTTTTTAATTGTTTGGTATTTATAAAAAATGCTGTTCCCAATATAAATATGCCTAAACAAACGAACATAGCAATCCCTGAATATTCATCATCAAATATTGTTGTGTTAACCAAAATAACTAACAGCATTAGTACAAGTGATACATATAAGCCTTTAATGTATTTCATAAGTTATATCTCCACCTTACAGTCCTATTCTTTCATTATTTAAATTTTTAGCAATATTCCATTTTAATATTAACACTAATTTCCTTTGTTTGAAATTAAAATACAAAAGTGCCTCACGCTTATTCAACTAAACTGTTTCGTTAGTTCAAGTACATTTCTTCGCAATCTTTAAAACGATTTCAACGTAAATATCCAACATAAAAATGAACTGCTCCGTTTTGAAGTATTTATTTTTCTAAGTATACTCTTTCTAGTAATTTGAAATATTTACTATATAATATTTTTGGAGGAATGTATTTTGTTAATGTTAAAAGAAAGGGGCCTATAAAGATTGAAAAAAGAAATGAGTACGTTGTTATTGTTGAGTGCTGTTATGTTTTCAGGATGTAGTCCAGACAATAAGGAGGATACTACACAAGAACAAGGTTCGGGTGAGACGACCAGTGAACAGGTAACAACAAAGCAGAATGCAAAATTAATTGGAACTTCTGAGAATAAAGAAGTAAATCTTTATGAAGTAGCGAATGGTGTAAAACTAGAATTTAATGGTGAAGAAAAAGAGTTTAATTGGTTTTTCGATAATAATAGTGTACTGAATCCTCCACAAGTGTTTTATACGGATGTTACGGGGGACGGAGAAAAAGAAGCCGTCATTATCATTCAAAGGGGTAAAGGAACAGGGCTAGATAATTATGATATTCATGTTGTGAATAAGGACTTTACTGAAATAAAAGTTCCCGATTATGAGGAAATTGTTGCTAACCATATTGAGTCAAAAGTTGTTAAAAATGATGATGGTACATTAGGGATTACCGTTAAAGTTCTGGGAAAAGAACATACATTTGATGATGATTCCAATCCAGAACCAAAACTAGAGTTAGAGAAGGATGACCTTGGTTTTGGTGCCATCACTATTTACTATTTAGAAGACCAAAAAATAAAATTACATCTTGCTGCTAGTGTATCTCCAAAACTTGGTGGTAGAGTGTCTCAAACATTTGTAGCTGATTTCTTTATCACATACAAATTTGATAGTGCTAAGAACGAATTCATTGTTGATCAAATAGAAGTAAAACCAACTAAAACAAATTAAAATATAGTGAGAAAAGCTGACCATTTTGTCGTACGGTCAGCTTTTCTTTCTATAGATACGGAATCATAAAAGGCAATTATCACCGCCATTAATCATGGCAATAGCTCTTCAGT
This sequence comes from Lysinibacillus sp. NPDC059133, assembly GCF_042755925.1. Taxonomy (NCBI): domain Bacteria; kingdom Bacillati; phylum Bacillota; class Bacilli; order Caryophanales; family Bacillaceae; genus Lysinibacillus; species Lysinibacillus sp. NPDC059133. The sequence goes on from NZ_JBHZDH010000111.1 coordinate 1,602, forward strand.
AAAATAACCTAATACCATACAGCTAGCTCCTTGAGCAACGATATTGTAAGCTGTAGTTGATTTTATAATCTGGACATTACTAGTAGGACTTTATTTAGTGGAGGCTTTCTATCCTCCTATTCCTTGCAGTGAAATAAGTTAATTACAAAAAAGGCCAGTATTAAAGAAGTTCTAATCTCAGCTTCTAAACTAACAATTAACGGCCAAGAATACCTACCACAATAAGTAAAAGATATGGGGAGTTTTAACAATCATTAAAATGACTGTTGGAATTCCCCTTTTTGTTGGCTCCACAATAAAAGAACTTCCATTAAACCCACTTTCCATAAATATGATAAATTTAACCCCACTTCTCTTTTCGTGTAAAAAATACTAACTTCAATTTTTATTGGTTCAATCGTATCTCCATTTATCTCCCTTGTCCAATTGTTACTGCTCAAACTTTTTGTTAACTATTCAAACACTATCATGGAATGTTTAAAACTTTTCATTTTTTCAATAATTGACGAACCTTTTTATTTGGTAATTCGTCTAAATATTGGAAACCCTGTTTTCCAGAGTAAAAAAAAGGGAGATATGATTATGAAAAGACCAATAAAAAAATCTTGGATGATTGTTTCAGCACTAACAATAGGAATGGCTGTTCTGACGCCACTACAAGCAGGAGCTACTTCAGTAGAACCAACAAATGGTGTTACTGTTCAAATCGAACAACAAATTACAGGAACGATTAAAGCCATTTACGGAGACGGGATTGATCTAAAAGGTAGAGACGGTAAAAACTACTACATCAGTTTCTACAAATTTTCTGAAGAACAACTAGAAAAAATGAACTTAGTAGAAGGACAGGAAATCACAGTTGAAGGTAGCGTAGCAGAAGATTATTTAGACTTCTTCACATTCGAAGCTTATAAAAAGCAATTACCTAAAGGTGTATCAAATGAGGATTTAACAAAGTTAGAGAAAATGTTTAATGAAGTGAAAAAGCTGGAAAAAGAAGCTTCAAAAGCGGTGGAAAATAAAGCAACAGAAGAGGCGGAAAAGAAATTTGAAGAAATGGGTGAAATTTATGTAGAAATGAAAAAAATTACTAAGTCATATTATTTAGCTAATTGGCAGCCTCAATCATTTGAAGAGTATTTGGGGGATTATGAAATTAGTGCAAATAATATAGTTATTGCAGAAAATGATAAAAATCAGCTTAAAGCTATTTATGAAGCATGGGTAAAGCTTGAAAAAGATGGTCAAGAAGAAGAGGCTAATGAGAAAATGGAAAAATTCCACAAAATCCTCAATCCATATTTTGCAGAACTTTATCCAGATCCAACATTTGAAGAATATATGGAACACTTCGAGTTAGTAGATATCCCTGCTGAAACTTTAGCAAAACTAAAAAATCTTTATGAAGATGCCCGTAAAGCAGATAAAGATGATAATCCTGAATTGTTTGGTAAACTATACGAGGAGTTTTATGACACTATGAGTCAGTTCATAAAGCCTCAAACATTTGAAGAATATATGGCTAACTTTGAGTTCAAAGTTAGTGATGCGGATAACAAACAATTACAACAGCTTTATGAAGAAATCTTAAAGCTAGATAAAAAAGAAGACCAAGCAAAAATTGAAGAGAAATGGGATGCTTTCCACAATATTTTAGAGCCGTATTTTAAAGCAAATAAAGAAGTTCTAATCGCTGCTTCTAAACTAACAATTAACGGCCAAGAATACCTACCACAATAAGTAAAAGATACGGGGAGTTTCAACAATCATTAAAATGACTGTTGGAATTCCCCTTTTTGTTGATTCCACAATAAAAGAACTTCCTTTAAACCTCCCTTCCATAAATATGATATAAATCCCCCCTTCTCCTTCGATGCATCCATAGACAGGTAGTGAAAATTATTAACACACTTATTATTTATATGGAATGTCACACGTGTTGATTAACCAAAATTATACAGTCGTTGAATGATTTATGTCCCAATGAAACATCAGGATTTCTTTCACCCTAATTCGCCATTCCAG
>NZ_JBHZDH010000112.1:0-3391 GCF_042755925.1 Lysinibacillus sp. NPDC059133
CACCCGATTAATTTAGTTAAAGCCTCCGGCGGATGTCACGGAATCGGAAAGGAGTGCTTTGTGCAAGCACAAAGCCGATTCCGGACGCAATTATGCCGAGGCATAATTGATTATATGTAGCTTCTAAACGACGGTAATATAGAAAGGATGGGTACACATGGCATTTGAATTTAGATTACCAGATATAGGCGAGGGTATTCACGAAGGCGAAATCGTGAAATGGTTCGTTAAAGCTGGAGATACAGTAAAAGAAGATGATATTCTTTGTGAAGTACAAAATGACAAAGCAGTAGTAGAAATCCCTTCTCCGGTTGAAGGGAAAGTAGAGGAAGTTTTAGTAGGAGAAGGCACAGTAGCTGTTGTTGGTGATGTCTTAATCCGCTTTGATGCACCTGGCTATGAAGATTTAAAGCTAAAAGGTGATGACCATGCTGAAGCGAAAACAGAGGCTCAAGTTCAAGCGACAGCTGAGTACGGTAAGGAAGTAGTAAAGGCACCCGTTGAAGCTGAGCAGGCTCCAGAGAAAACTCCTGAAAAGACTGAAGCTGTTGTAGTAGCAGAAGATAATAAGCGTATCATTGCAATGCCTTCCGTACGTAAATTTGCACGAGATAATGATGTGAATATTCGTGAAGTTAAAGGTACAGGCAAAAATGGTCGTATTTTAAAACAAGATATTGAGAATTTCCTAAAAGGTGGAGGCGCTGTGGAAGCTGAAGTAGCACCAGTGGCTAATGAAGAAGCTATTCAGCAAGAAACAACTACACAAGCAGCACCAGTAGTCCTTGAAGGTGAATTCCCAGAAACACGTGAGAAAATGTCGGGCATTCGAAAAGCAATTGCAAAAGCGATGGTTCACTCGAAACAAACCGCTCCACATGTTACACTAATGGATGAAGTCGATGTAACAGCTCTAGTAGCACATCGCAAAAAATTCAAAGATATCGCTGCTGAAAAAGGTGTTAAATTAACGTACTTACCATACGTAGTTAAAGCGCTTGTTTCAACTTTACGCGAATTCCCGGAATTTAACCGCTCATTAGATGATGCAACACAAGAGATTATTCAGAAGCATTATTATAATATTGGTATTGCAGCAGATACAGAAAAAGGCTTACTAGTACCAGTTATTAAGCACGCGGATCGTAAATCTGTTTTTGCAGTATCAAATGAAATTAATGAATTAGCGACTAAAGCACGTGAAGGCAAGCTTGCACCACATGAAATGAAGGGCGCTTCGATGTCGATTACGAATATCGGCTCTGCAGGAGGACAATGGTTTACTCCGGTAATTAATCATCCTGAAGTAGCGATTTTAGGTATCGGTCGAATTGCAGAAAAACCTGTAATAAAAAATGGTGAAATTGTAGCCGCACCTGTGTTAGCATTATCATTGAGCTTTGATCATCGTATGATTGATGGAGCCACTGCGCAAAATGCTTTAAATCACTTAAAGCGTTTGTTAAGTGAACCAGAATTATTATTAATGGAGGCGTAACAAAAATGGTAGTAGGAGATTTTCCAATCGAAACAGATACTCTTGTCATTGGTTCAGGTCCTGGAGGATATGTAGCAGCAATTCGTGCAGCTCAAACTGGCCAAAAAGTAACAATCGTTGAAAAAAATGTACTTGGTGGTGTGTGCTTAAACGTAGGTTGTATCCCATCAAAAGCATTAATTTCAGTAGGTCACCGTTTTGAGCATGCTAAACATTCAGATGACATGGGTATCATCGCTTCTGATGTGAAATTAGACTTCTCAAAAGCACAAGCATTTAAAGACAGCGTTGTTAAAAAATTAACTGGCGGTGTTGAAGGCTTACTTAAAGGTAATAAAGTTGAAATTGTACAAGGTGAAGCTTATTTCGTTGACGCTAATTCAGTGCGTATCATCAATGGTGAATCTGCTCAAACTTACACATTTAACAATGTAATTATCGCAACGGGTTCTCGCCCAGTTGAAATTCCAACATTCAAATTCTCTGATCGCGTACTAAATTCTACTGGCGCACTTTCTTTACAAGAAGTACCAGGTAAATTAGTCGTTATCGGTGGAGGCTATATTGGTACAGAGTTAGGCTCAGCTTATGCTAATCTTGGCTCACAAGTAACAATTATCGAAGGCGGAAAAGATATCTTAGCTGGTTTCGAAAAACAAATGACACAAATCGTGAAAAAAGGCCTTAAAAAGAAAGGCGTTGAAATGGAAGTAAACGCATCTGCAAAAGGCGTTGAAGAAACAGAAAACGGCGTAGTAGTAACATATGAAGTTGGCGGAGAAGAGAAAAAAGTTGAAGCTGACTATGTATTAGTAACTGTAGGTCGTCGTCCAAATACAGATGAAATGGGCCTTGCTGAAATCGGTATTGAATTCGGTGAACGTGGTCTTATCAATGTTGACAAACAATGTCGTACAAATATTCCAAACATCTATGCAATTGGTGATATTGTAGCAGGTCCTCAGCTTGCTCATAAAGCATCTTACGAAGGTAAAGTTGCTGCTGAAGCAATCGCTGGTGAAAAATCAATCGTTGATTATTTAGCTATTCCTGCTGTATGCTTCACAGATCCAGAAATGGCAACAGTTGGTTATAACGAAGATGAAGCGAAAGCTGAAGGCATTGAATACACTGCAGCGAAATTCCCATTCGCAGCAAATGGTCGTGCACTTGCATTAAACCAAACAGAAGGTTTCGTGAAGCTTGTTGCTCGTAAAGAAGATGGCTTATTAATCGGTGCTCAAATCGTAGGTGCTGGTGCATCAGATATGATCGCTGAAATGGGCTTAGCAATTGAAGGCGGCATGACTGCTGAAGATATTGCTTTAACAATTCATGCTCACCCAACATTAGGGGAAATTACAATGGAAGCTGCTGAAGTATTACTTGGCAACCCAATCCATATTGTAGCTAAAAAATAATAGTTTCATGAAAACGGCTATAAAGCATTTGCTTTGTAGCCGTTTTTTTGTATTGAATAATTATTGTTTCAATGAAATTAAGGTGTCCTATTATTTCGGCACAACGAGAGGTTGATTTCCGTTCCGGCTGGGCGCTTCGTTGTTGCTGTCGCTACGCTTTCGCACAGATAAAACATTTGTTGCTGCCGCTACGCTTTCGCACAGAGCAAAGCTTCCTGGGGGCGTCGGGGCAACAGGATGTTGGTCACGAAGGCGTTATCACAGGACGTGATGCTTTTTAGCCTTCGTTCCCCTCCCGCTTCGCTGCAGGGGCTCGGGCCAACAGATGTTTTTTGCGCGAAAGCGAAGCGGCAGCAAAAGGGTTTCATTCTGTGCGAAAGCGTAGTGTAACGAAGCGACAGCAACAGCACCGATGTTGGTCACGAAGGCGTTATCACAGGACGTGATGCTTTTAGCCTTCGTTCCCTGTCTC
>NZ_JBHZDH010000113.1:0-3266 GCF_042755925.1 Lysinibacillus sp. NPDC059133
CATCTGTTGGCCCGAGACCCTGCAGCGAAGCGAAGCGGCTCATCGGACGCCCCCAGGAAGCTTTGCTCTGTGCGAAAGCGAAGCGACAGCAACAACAAAGCGCCCAGCCGGAACGGAAATCAACCACACGTTATAATGATAAGCCTAATAACTGTCGTAATTGTATGAGCGCCTAAGTGCATTTGTTTTTTGTTTGTAAACATAAAGGAGGAATTGAACAATGGTTGAATACAAAGATACTTTATTAATGCCAAAAACAGATTTCCCAATGCGTGGAAACTTACCGGCAAATGAACCGAAGATGCAAGAAAAATGGAACGAAATGGACATTAATAAATTACAGATGGAGCGTACAGAAGGACGTCCTGAGTATGTGTTACACGATGGACCTCCATATGCAAATGGTGATATCCATATCGGTCACGCTTTAAATAAAGTGCTGAAAGATATGATTACGCGTCATCGCTCTATGAATGGTTACCATGTAAACTATATTCCAGGTTGGGATACTCATGGTTTACCAATTGAGCAAGCACTTACGAACAAAGGTGTAAAGCGCAAAGAAATGTCTGTTGCTGAATTCCGTAAATTATGTGAAGAGTATGCTTACGAGCAAATCGACAACCAACGTACACAATTCCGTCGTTTAGGTGTTCGTGGTGATTGGGAAAATCCATATATTACATTAAAGCCTGAATTTGAAGCACGTCAAATTGAAGTATTCGGCAAGATGGCTGAAAAGGGCTATATTTATAAAGGTTTAAAACCAGTTTACTGGTCTCCATCATCTGAATCTGCACTGGCAGAAGCAGAGATTGAATATCAAGATATTAAATCGGCTTCTATTTATGTAAGCTTTGCGCTTAAAGATGCTAAAGGTGTAGTTCCAGTAGATGCTAAAATGATCATTTGGACAACAACACCTTGGACGATTCCAGCAAACTTAGGGATTTCTGTAAACCCTGAATTTATCTATGTTGTAGTGGCAGTTGCTGATAAAAAATTCATCGTTGCAAAAGAATTATTAGAAACAGTTGCTAACGAACTTGAATGGGAAGCGTATGAAGTTGTTCAAGAAGTTAAAGGTGAAGCATTAGACCGAGTTGTTGCACAGCATCCATTCTATGACCGTGAATCTCTTGTAATGGTTGGAGAGCACGTAACTGCTGAAGCGGGTACTGGCTGTGTTCATACAGCACCAGGACACGGGGAAGATGACTATCATATTAGTAAGCAATATGGTCTACCAATTCTTAGCCCTGTTGATAATAGCGGCTGCTATACAGATGAAGCACCTGGTTTTGAAGGTGTATTCTACAATGATGCAAACAAATTAATCACAGAAAAATTAAAAGAAGTAGGCGCATTAGAAAAACTTAACTTCTTTACACACTCTTATCCACATGACTGGCGTACGAAAAAACCAGTTATTTATCGTGCAACACCACAATGGTTTGCGTCAATAGATGCATTCCGTGATGAGTTATTAGGGGCTGTAAAATCAACAGCATTTACACCTGCTTGGGGTGAAACGCGTCTTTATAATATGATTCGTGACCGTGGAGACTGGGTAATTTCACGTCAGCGCGCATGGGGTGTGCCAATTCCAATTTTCTATGCTGAAAATGGTGAGCCAATTATTACACCAGAAACAATTGCCCATATCTCTGCATTATTCCGTGAACATGGGTCAAATATTTGGTTCCAAAAAACAGCAAAAGAATTATTACCTGAAGGCTTCACACATCCAAGTAGCCCGAATGGCGAATTTACAAAAGAAAACGATATTATGGACGTTTGGTTTGACTCAGGTTCTTCTCACCAAGGTGTACTAGTAGAACGTGGTATGAAATATCCAGCTGATCTATATTTAGAGGGCTCTGACCAACACCGTGGATGGTTTAACTCATCATTAATTACTTCTGTAGCTATTAATGGCTATGCACCATATAAGGGACTATTAACACATGGTTTCGTTCTAGATGGTGAAGGTCGTAAGATGAGTAAATCTTTAGGGAATGTCATTATCCCGAAAAAGGTTATGGATCAATACGGAGCAGATATTCTTCGTTTATGGGTTGCTTCTGTAGATTATACAGCCGACGTTCGTATCTCAATGGATATGTTGAAGCAAGTTTCAGAGGTTTATCGAAAAATCCGTAACACATTCCGTTTCTTACACGGAAATGTAGCTGATTTTGATGCCACGAAAGATCGTGTAGCATATGAAGACCTTCGTGAAATGGATCAATACGTTTATATGCGCCTACAGGATGTTTTAAAAACTGTACGTGCTGCATATGATCGCTATGATTTCGCAGCTGTTTATCATGCGGTGAATAACTTTGTTGCCGTAGAATTATCTTCATTCTATTTAGATATTGCAAAAGATGTTGTGTACATCGAAGGTCATGACAACAAAGATCGCCGTGCGATGCAAACGGTTATTCATGACACATTAATGACATTAGTAAAAGTAATGTCACCTATTATCCCTCATACAAGTGACGAGATGTGGTCTTACTTACATGCTCAAGGTGTTGTAGAAGAGGTATCTGTACAATTAACAGACTTCCCAGAGGTAGATGAACATGAAAACTTCGAAAGTCTACGTGAGAAATGGGTAAAAATTATTGATGTTCGTGATGATATTTTAAAAGCATTAGAGGAAGCTCGTAATGCAAAAACAATCGGTAAATCACTTGAAGCGAAAGTGACAGTTTATGCAAAAGAAGATGTGGCGGCATTATTAAATGATGCAAGCATCAATTTTGCACAGCTATCAATTGTTTCTGCCTTTGAAGTAGCATCAATAGAAGCTGCACCTGCAGATGCATTAGCTCTAGAACATGCATCGATCGTTGTAGAAAAGGCAACAGGTGAAAAATGTGAGCGTTGCTGGTCTATTTCTGAAACAGTCGGTTCAAATGAAGCACAACCAACAGTGTGTGCGCGTTGTGCAGAAGTTGTAGAGAAGTATTACGCGTAACATAAATAAACACGTATAAAAATAAGAATCTGCATTCTATGTAATTAATAACGCAAGTCTCCTTGATGATGGGGGGCTTGCGTTTTTTTGAAGGTCGAGAGCGACGGAAAGAAGAGTCGAGGCGACGGAAAGCAGATCAAAAGCGACGGAAAGAAGAGCCAAGGCGACGGATGAAAATCAGAGCGACGGAAAGAAGAGTCGAAGCGACGGATAGAAAGACGAAAGTGACGGAAAGAAGAGTCGAAGCGACGGATAGAAAGACGAAAGTGACGGAAAG
>NZ_JBHZDH010000114.1:0-3142 GCF_042755925.1 Lysinibacillus sp. NPDC059133
CAACAGCTTGTAATTTTTCTTCTGCACTAAATTTAGCCATAGAAAAACTGCACCTCCAATTGTTAGATTGTGTCTAACAATTGGGGTGCAGTTCAAACGAGTGGCTTTTTTCTATAAAAAAATATGAGAATCCTGACCAGTTGTTCAAATGACTTAAAAGTAATTCCTTCCCCTGTGTTTATAAACTTTCTTATTGGGGATAATTTAAGAAACCTTTTACAATATATTAAAGAAGTGAAAAATATGACTATTCACCACATTTAAAGCAATACCGAAAAGCATAACCTAGACACAATGATGTTATGCGAGCAATTTGTCACATGACAATAGTAGCAAACATGCTTGGTGATACCCTTAATACTGTTTTAGGCAATTGTAAATTTGTATCCCTAGACACACCGAAACATATTATAGTAACATGCACATATAGAACAAAAAGGAGTGATTTTTATAGGTATTCATCAATTTTTTACAAGTCTTAATGATCTAGAGCGAATTATTCGTTGCCCTGGACGCTTCAAATTTGAAGAGCACAATGTGGCTGCTCACTCTTGGAAGGTATCACAGTATGCGATGTTCTTTGCCACACTTGAGGAAATGAATGGAGCTACGATTAATTGGAAATCATTATATGAAAAAACCATCAATCACGACTTTGCTGAAGTATTTATCGGCGATATTAAAACACCAGTAAAGCATGCGAGCCCTGAGCTTAAACAAATGCTGGCACATGTGGAAGAGAAAATGATGGAGAAATTTATTATTGATGAGATTCCACAAGAGTTTCAGGCTGTCTTCTTTGAGCGCATGAAAGAAGGTAAGGATAAAACTATAGAGGGTCGCCTACTTGAGTTTGCTGATAAGCTTGACCAATTTTATGAAGCCTTTGCTGAGTTAAAACGTGGAAACACAGATAAAGAATTTGTGCATATGTATCAATCAGCCCTTTCCAAGATTTTAACTATTCCTCTTGAAGCGTCGGTTCACTATTTCCGTACTGAGATTCTGAAGGATGCTGTGAAGGAAAAAACGCATATTGATATTCAAGCTTTGACGAATGAAGTGTTAACATCAAATTAATAAGGTGCATGTACAAGTTTTCCGAACGAATGAACTCGCGGAAGGCTTTTTTTATTTTCATCAATTATGCCTTGGCATAATTGCGTCTGGAATCGGCTTTGTGCCTAGGCCTGCGTGATGCAGGTCAGTTAGCCGTTATCGCATGGATGCGATGATTTTAGGCTAACATCCTATGTGAATTCCTTTCCGATTCCGTGACATCCGCCGGAGGCTTTAACTTCTTTCAGCGGATGTTTTTTGTACCGAAAGCGTAGCGACAGGTACAGATGTTTGGACACCCGCTGAAAATTAACTTAAACCCGCATTCATCTGCTGAAAGAAGTTAAAAAGTCGTATAATGGAAGGAGACCGATTGGAGGAAAGCCTTTGTCACAAGAATGTTCAATTGTAGAGGATTTATACCCTTTGTATAAGAAACAAGCGCTCCAAGCAACTACTATACAATTTGTCGAACACCATTTAGCTAATTGTGAGCATTGCCAGCAACTTGCTACTTCAAAGCAAACACTAGGCTATCATTTACTAATGAAAAGAACGGTAACATTTTTCCACCTTGTTTTTATCGTACTATCCTTTATGTTTGCCATTAACTCTTCCCTACTTGGCAATCAAACGAGCTTTGCTGTATCATACGCGATTTTTGGCTGTCTTACTTATTTCTTTTACAAAAATATTTGGATTGTTTTTGCCATCAGCTCTGTACCCGTTTTCGTATGGGCCATTATTAACAATATAAATAACCAACTCTATGTCATCAACTACACGTTCGCAGAAATTGGTACACTGTTGATTGGCGCTTGCTACATAGCACTTTTACATACTATTTTTGCACTATTTGGTGCTGCTTTCGCTATTTTATTTCGTAGGTTTACAAAATAATGTTCCACCTTGCAGAAGGAAGTTGTCTCCAAGTATCTGAGCCAACTTCCAATATCCAAATAAAAAAAGAGTCGATTTTGATAGCCTCCAATTTGGAACGCTTCATATCACGACTCTTTTTACAGTAATTATGCTTTTTTAACGAACTCTGACTTTAATTTCATTGCACCAAAGCCATCGATTTTACAATCAATATTGTGATCGCCTTCAACGAGACGAATGCTTTTCACCTTTGTCCCAATTTTTAATGTTGAAGAACTACCTTTAACTTTTAAATCCTTAATAACTGTAACAGAATCGCCGTCGGCAAGTAGATTGCCATTAGCATCCTTTACGATTAGCGTATCTGCCTCCTGCTCCGTTCCATCAGTGCTCCACTCATGTGCACATTCTGGACATACAAAGTTTGTTCCATCCTCATATGTGTATTCAGAATTACATTTCGGACAATTTGGATAAGCTGCCATTTCCGCTTCCTCCTTATACTTATTTTCTAGGTAAACCCTATATATGCTCCTTTATCTTACATACTAAGTCCTACTAAGTAAAGGTTGTTCGTATTTTTTGTTCGCTTTTGTGAATAATGTATGAATCTGTTTCAAGCTTCCGGAGATATTTCATTCTGGAAATGTATGAATTGGGACACTTGCCCATTGACTTTTTTGTACAAACCATCTTACTTGCAAGTTTATTTAACATGCCTTATTATATCTTTAAAGGCTGCATTGTTCGTACAATATTAAGTTTTAACCTTTAAGCTGTAAAAGGGAGTTTTATTATTGGAGTTGGAATGACGGGCCTCACACCATGGTGCATGAGGATAAGCAGGAAAGCTTCTGCGAACACCCACTTTGAGGAGTGGTGGTTTAAAACTTTCTATAATAACTACGGCATACGCGGCTTTTACTACATAACCTTTAATAGATCACTCTTACCTACCATGGTGAGAGTGTTTTTTGTGTGGATTTTTAAGTTTGTTGCAAATTAAGACTTAGTTTGATTTCGATAGACAAAATCAATATGAGTAGCATAATTTCAATAAAAACATAAATATTATACGCTCTTTGTAAAATTCTACTTATATAATGTATCACTAACGTCGCATAAATTTTAATTGAATTTTCTGTTTTCTGTTTCTTCCGTTTTTGAAGAAAATAAAAGACTCTCAAATAGAGATAGTAAA
>NZ_JBHZDH010000115.1:0-2355 GCF_042755925.1 Lysinibacillus sp. NPDC059133
GCTTTCTTTCTATATAATTCTTTTACTTGTTTTTTTGTTTTTTGATAGTTTTTACTATATGTCCAACGGAGTTTGACGCCATGTTTTATAGTACCATCCTTTTTGAAATTGTTAGGATTGGTACTTCTACGACTTCTATCCAACTTGCGTAATAAACGCCTTTTTTGTTTCTCCAATAAAGGTACTTATCTAATTCTTTTGCAGTCTGCTTCAATTCTTTTGAATCATTAGATTTTTTCGCTTTTTGGTAGCAACGTAATTGTTTTCGATAGTGTTTTGATTCTTGCATTAAAGTATGTTGTTTTACTGCATAAGACAAAGTTGTATTATAGAGTGTACGGGCAATTTCAAAACGTTTTAGTAGAATATCCTTTTGCCATGTATCTATAAGTAACTTGAGCTCTATAACAAAACTATCTTTCTTCCCTTTCGTCATTACCCGTCACTCCTTTCTTTTTTGATTATTCACAATATACAATATAAACATATGTTCTATAAAGAAAAAAGCACTTCATTCCTCCCACCTCTGAAGAAGTGGGCGGAATGAAGCTCAATTCTGTGAATTTGATGAAGATGCCTTCAAAACTAACCTTCTTAGAAAAGTGATAACTGATTGGCATCAGGCATTCCTTCTAAACAACCCAATTGATCCATATATTCTATTAATGTTTTGGATACTCGTCCTCGTTGCTGTAAATCTTCCTTCGATAAAAATTCTCCGTCCTCACGTGCTGCTACAATTTGTTTAGCAACGTTTGTACCAAGTCCAGGAATCGCATCGAATGGTGGAATTAAAGTGTTCCCATCAATGATAAATTCACTAGCATGTGAACGATATAAGTCCACCTTCTGGAAGCTCATACCACGCTCACACATTTCAAGTGCTAGTTCCATTACAGTTAATAAGTTTTTTTCTTTTGTTGAAGCATCTAAGCCCTTCAGATTGATTTCATCAATTTTTGTACGAATCATTTGCGGGCCCTGTACCATGGCAATTAAATCAAAATCATCTGCACGTACTGTGAAATACGCTGCATAATAAAGAATTGGGAAATGTACCTTAAACCATGCAATACGAACTGCCATTAACACGTAAGCTGCAGCATGGGCTTTCGGGAACATGTATTTTATCTTTTTACATGATTCGATATACCAGCCTGGTACTTTATTCGCCAGCATTTCCGCTTCAAATTCTTCAGATAATCCTTTCCCTTTACGCACGGATTCCATAATTTTAAACGCCAGTGACGGTTCTAGATCTTGATAAATTAAATACACCATAATATCGTCACGACAGCCGATTACTTCTTTCAGCACACATGTACCGTTTTGAATTAACTCTTGCGCGTTACCCAGCCATACGTCTGTTCCGTGAGATAGTCCTGAAATTTGCACGAGCTCCGAGAATGTTGATGGCTTTGTATCTTCAAGCATTTGGCGTACAAAACGGGTACCGAACTCAGGAATGCCAAGTGTTCCTGTCTTACAGCCAATTTGTTTTTCTGTTACGCCTAAAGATTCTGGAGAACTAAAGATTTTCATAACGACTGGATCATCAGTTGGAATCGTTTTTGGATCTATCCCTGATAAATCCTGCAACATCCGAATCACAGTCGGATCATCGTGCCCAAGTATATCAAGCTTTAAAATATTATCGTGAATGGAATGGAAATCAAAGTGCGTTGTACGCCATTCTGCATCCTGTGCATCCGCAGGGAATTGCACTGGTGAGAAGTCATAAATATCCATATAATCTGGTACTACGATAATTCCTCCAGGGTGCTGTCCTGATGTACGTTTAACGCCTGTACAGCCTTGCACTAATCGATCTACCTCGGCACCGCGGAAATGTAGATTGTTATCATTGGCATAGCCCTTTACATAGCCATAAGCTGTTTTCTCCGCAACAGTACCGATTGTCCCGGCACGATATACATAATCTTCACCGAATAATACCTTTGTATAGTTATGAGCCTGTGGTTGATATTCCCCGGAAAAGTATGACGATAGGTAAACTTTTGATATTATCTCCAGCTTTTCCCCCGTCCCACACCGTACGTGACCCTTTCGGCGTCATACGGCGTTCCATCGTTAACTTTGTTGAAATTTATAAACTAAGCTTTGGATTTCCTACTTCCGTTCTTAGTTCGTTTATTTAATTTATTTTCAATAGGATATACCAGCAATCCATTACTTTTAAATGGCTCATCACCATAACGTGTGGTTGATTTCCGTTCCGGCTGGGCGCTTTCCTGGAGGCGTCCGATGAGCCGCTTCACTCGCGTTGCTCGCTCCAGGGTCTCATCTGTGACGCTGATCCCCAAGGAGTCGCCCAGCCTCCACTCCAATCAACTT
>NZ_JBHZDH010000116.1:0-2259 GCF_042755925.1 Lysinibacillus sp. NPDC059133
TGTTTTCGATAGTGTTTTGATTCTTGCATTAAAGTATATTGTTTTACTGCATAAGACAAAGTTGTATTATAGAGTGTACGGGCAATTTCAAAACGTTTTAATAGAATATCCTTTTGCCATGTATCTATAAATAACTTGAGCTCTATAATAAAACAATCTTTCTTCCACTTCGTCATTACCCGTCACTCCTTTCTTTTTTTGATTATTTACAATATACAATATAAACATATGTTCTATAAAGAAAAAAGCACTTCATTCCGCCCACCTCTGAAGAAGTGGGCTTCCTGAAGCTCACTTCTGTGAAACACCACAAAATTTTAGAATTTCGATTTCAATACCAGTCTCCTCTTTTACTTCCCTAATAGCGGTTTCTTTAAATGTTTCATTCTTTTCTACACGGCCACCAGGTAATTCCCACCCTCTAATAGGATCTTTTTTTAAAAGTATTTTTCTATATTCACTTAAAATAACAGCACCTGACGTTACGGTAAATTTGCAAATGGTTGATCAGCACCTTTACATTTAATTTAGAAGTACACTTTTTATTGTGGTACAGCATTTTCTAAAATACCGAAAAAATTGTTATCATTTTCGATTGTATAGGTTTCCTCTGTTTCATTCATTTGAACGAATGTTGCTATTCCTAAATTTGAGTTTTTAATCATAAACCATAGGGATGCCACATGCGAATGAAGCTAGTACTTAGATGCATTATTTTACCAGTTAACAGGATTGCAAATTTTTGAGAAAATAGTTGTAATACATTAAAATTTCGAGGTATCAATTAATTGAAGAAAAGCATTTTTACAAGCATTATATATATGGTTGTTTTTGTAGGTATGATCATTACATTATTTATTGCATATAAGGATATTGGAAATGTATTTGCAGCTAAGTTTATATTTTATTATTTAATTTTTCTTATTTTATTCATTATTTATATAGTAACCGTAACAATAATAAATTTTAGAAAGTTAAATAAGATGGCTAAAAGAAAGAGGTTCTTTTTTCTTATAATTCATTTCATTCTAATTAGTTGTTGTACCTTTATTTTTTACTATGTAAAAGAACCATCAGAAATAACTTTTTACAATATTGTACTTAAACCATCATTTATATCATTCAGTTTGGTTTTAGCTGATTTACCATTCGCAGCGAAAAAAAAGAAATATTGTTGAACTATCAGGATCTTTAAGAATAGGACTTGCATTTGTATGATTTATTTTCAGATTTGCGAGTCCCTTTGTTATGCCATACAACGTGAAAGCTTCAATTAGACAACCTGCGTAAAATCCCCCTCTTATTCCATATCCATTAAAAATTTTACCAATCGCTGTACGTTTCCTTCTCTTAAAAAGGCTATAAAAAAGCCTCCTTCATTCACCATGTTTTACAACATCATAAATCAAAGAAGCTTATTATTTAGAGCTCATGATTAATGAGCTTTTTGTTTAGTTTTAGTCACAAATCTCAGGCGTACCTTCACGTTTTGCTGTTTTGAAAGACGTGCCACAGCCACATGATGCGATAGCATTTGGATTATCGATCGTGAAGCCACCGCCCATTAGCGATTGTTTATAGTCAATTTTTGTCCCCATTAAAATCGGCGCATCTTCACGGGAAACAAGAATTGTTAAACCATGTTGTATATCTTCAAAATCATCTTCTTTTTTCTCTTGATCAAAATGCATACCGTATGATAGGCCACTGCATCCGCCACCATTAACAACTACACGTAAAAACGCACCTTGCTCTTCATTGTGCTCCATCATTTCATTAATATGAAAGACAGCCGCTTCAGTAACTTCAATTACTTGCTTACTTGTCATCCCAATCACCTTCCTTCTTAATTATTATCATATCAATTTTGACTATTGTATGACAAACATTCAGCTCCAACAGGATTTTGGTTCATTACTAATAGTTAAGGATGACATTTGTTAAAACGTATGCTAAATAGTTGATTTGGGGACGACAGGGCGACTCCTTGGGCTTACCCGGTCACGTCTCGGGTATACCTGATCACTTTCGGGGCTTACCCGATCACTTCCGGGGCTTACCCTATCACTTTTCAGGGACGCCCCCAGAAAAGCGCCCAGTTGGAACGGAAATCAACCTCACATGATCCTGACTACTCCACAGCTAAAGCAGTGGGGTTCTTATATACTTAAGAGAAGCGTTACAAAGCTCTCCACAGATGGTGTTGCCATGTCCTGTGTACAACATCTTTGATTTATCTTCTGTTCCATAAGACTTTCT
>NZ_JBHZDH010000117.1:0-2079 GCF_042755925.1 Lysinibacillus sp. NPDC059133
GTAATTGTTTGTGTGGTAACTAACAATTTTACATGAGAATCTCTCTTTTTATTTAATTTTCATTGGAAGAAACTAGATAATCAACACGCGTGATGAAAAGCGTAAGTAGAAAAATGAAATTAACTATTTAACGAAGTATCTTGAGATGAAGAGGCAGGGACCGACGATATTTGTCTCAAAACATTTAGAACAGTTCTGCCACTACCCTATGAGTATGAGAAACATGAAAAAGGACTTCCGTTAATACACGCAAGCCCTAGAATAGAACCAAACATTGCGTCTAATTTAGCCCATTTTATTGCTTTAAGTTACTTTAATAAAAATGTAAATTTAACTACTTAAATTAAGGTGACCAATTTGGGCATTTGGGATAATACTATACACCAGTCCATACTAAAGTTCTTAATAAATAAAATAAGCCAAGACCGGCAATAATCAATAAAACGAATAAAACAATAGCAAAGGCAAAATTTGTACCTGGTGTATTTACTCCATAAGATGGATAACTCAAAACAATCCCCTCCTTATAAAAATTTATAGCAGGATTATTTGAAGAAAGGAACAGTAATATTATTTTAGGCTGTAATAATACGTCACAGCCTTTATAATACTTTCCTTTTTATTGATAAAATACAGCTATGGGCACTGGGGAGAAGGGATTAATGTCGATTTTCTAACGTTATTTTAAAGTGTGGTTCACATTTACCGGCATCCATTTCTCTAAACGTTGGAATGCGGTATTTCCCACTAGGCCCATATAAGAAAGCGCCACAAGTAATGACTGATAGCTGCAATTTTAAGACTTGCCTTCAGGTGCGCACTAGATCATTGATGAAATAGAAAATAAGGTGCTATTGGAACAATGGTTGTGGCAAATTAATATTACAACCACAAACACATGAAACTTCTTTTTTATCTTTATAGTATGTTGTACGAAGTAAAGAACTCAGGGCCAATTACCTTATGTATGGAAGGGTTTTAATCATGAATTATTGATAAAATTGTTCAGCACGGGAAGTTCGGGATGAATTTGCTAAGTTTATTGGCATGAGAGACCATTTCATTATCCATCTATAAAGAGCTATTTTTAGAATTTTTATGGCTTTCTTTGTATGGATTTTCCTGCATTGATTGGAATGAACCTTGTTGGATATATTGTCATTAATATAGGTATTGTTCTATCGAATTTGTTGAACATTTAAAAAATCAGTAGTGCAACTCTCACTCTTTTCATATAAAATCTAACTTATAACTTATTTGGAAATGGAGTGTAGAAGATGTTTCCTATTTTAGATACTGAACGATTAGTGTTAAGAGAACTTACCGAACATGACGCCCAAGAAGTTTTAAATTGTTTTTCAAATCCTGATGTATTACGCCACTATGGGCAGAATCCTTTAACAAATTTAGAGCAGGTTAAACAAATAATTAAAAATTTTTCAAAGAATTATGATGAAAAACGTGGAATTAAATGGGGAATTACCTTAAAAGGGCAAGAAGGTATTATTGGTACTATTGGTTTTCAAGAATGGTCTACTGAGCATAAAAGAGCTGAAATTAGCTATGCACTTTTTCCTGAGAGCTGGGGTAAAGGATATGCAAAGGAAGCTGTTGATAGAGTCCTATCATTTGGCTTCCAAGAGATGGATTTAATGCGTATTGGAGCTATTGTTTTCACTGAAAATGAAGCTTCAAATAAACTGTTAATCAAATTGGGTTTTGAAAAAGAAGGGATATTAAAAAATTATATGCACCAAAACGGTGTTCCGTATGACACTAATATTTTTTCTCTAATAAAGGTTAAAACATCATAAAATGGCCAGGACCAAGATAGATTAATTACTGTCTTGGTCTTTATCATTAAAACGATTAAATAAAGCGATTCTTACTTAGCAAAGCGTCAGCTACATTGTTCAGCCAGAGGTAAAGGTTTTCCAAACTAAGTGACTTGTTTTGATAGTGGGAAATAGTAATCGGAAATTTACTGACTACTCCCACAGCTAAAGCAGTGGGGTTCTTATGTACTTAAGAGAAGCGTTACAAAGCTCTCCACAGATGGTGTTGCCATGTCCTGTGTAC
>NZ_JBHZDH010000118.1:0-1952 GCF_042755925.1 Lysinibacillus sp. NPDC059133
GCTCCAAATGATGTTGTAAAAGTGACCACTATGAATCACGTCATTGAAGTTCAGCATATGGAGAAGATGAACCGGAAAAATAATATCAAAAAATTGGACAAGGATAGGTTTGTAGACCTCTCTACTGGGGAGATCCGGGAGTTCGAGCATTCGGAAAATCGGCAGGAAAATTATAATTCTTTGAGACAAACCTTTAAGAAGCTGCGTTATTTGATAAATAACAATTTTATAGGACGGCCAAATGAATTACATATAACTTTGACATACAAGAAAAATATGACGGACACGAAAAAACTTTATAGTGATTTTCAAAATTTTATCGACAGGTTGCGTTATAAATACAAGAAAGAAAGTTCGATAGATTATTTATCGGTGGTAGAGCCACAAGGACGTGGAGCCTGGCATTGTCATGTTTTAATGCGCTTTAATGATTTGGATAAGATTTATATTAAAAATGCTGAATTAAGGAGTCTATGGGGTTTAGGATTTGTAACAATCAAGTCATTAAAGGATATAGACAACATAGGAGCCTATTTGAGCGCTTATTTGACTGATATAGACCTAGAAGATGTCCAAGACAGGGAAACAGCCTTAAAAGTGGCTTCAGAGGGCTGTGAGGTGCAAACAAAGATCGTAGAAGGTCGGGAAAAGAAATTTTTAAAAGGCGGACGGCTGCACATGTATCCTTCCGGAATGAATATGTATCGAAAATCAAAAGGGATTGTTAAGCCGGAACGGGAAGAAATGAAGTTCGGAGACATAAAAAAAGTAGTGGGTTCGGCAAAACCACACTACGAGAAAAGTTATCATGTCGAAAATGACAATTTTGAAAACACAATTTCGTTTCTCCAGTATAACACAAAACGTGATTTTTGAAGCAAAACGGTTCCTCTTTATGGAGCCGTTTTTTTTATTTCCCGAAGGGTTATTTGTCAGAATGACAAACCGATTTCGAGCCGGCGAGAACCCATTGTCACACCACGATTTAGGGGGTGTGTATAAATGGGCACTCTCTGTGAAATTTGAAGCTTTGAAATTCCGAATGGCGCACTTATACACTCTGTCGAGTGAGTGCTAAAATGCTGAAGCATTTCCGTCAAGCGTGTGGAGGAATCTTGTAGAGAGATATAGCATAGATACCCGTATCTCTAGAGATATTTTGGTATATCCCTGCTATATCTATGGGGTATCTATGCTATATCTTTGGCTTCAAAAACGGCACCTGTTCTAAGAGCATAGAAACTCAACAGGCACAGCCTGTTTGACACCCTTTTTTTTAGGGTGGCACCGAGTTTCCTTATGCTCTTTTTCTCTGAAGCTAAACCTGTTTTATATGTCGTAGTCTTTTTATTGGGAGTGACCCCTTGCTGTACAATTTCCGGAGGTGCCGATAAGGGACGAATTTTCCCTTGTCGGTTGCCTTTGGGGATTGTAAGGGGTGGAGGCTCGGAATCAAAAGGAAACGAAATATCATTCCGAGTGTGCTTCTTTTTTCTGTTCTTGAATTCTATTATTTCCAATGTTAGAATTATGTTAACAACTTGTTAGGAGTGTGTTTGGATGGAAGAGAAAAAACAAATTGGACCTCGAATTACTGTTGAAACATTTAAAAAGCTAGAGTTATTAGCCGAACATTTTACAAAACACAATGAATTTGGAAGAGTTTCAAAAGATGCTGTAATTGAGTTTGCTATTAAGGAATTGTATAGGGACTATTTGGGAAAAGGACGCTAATTTTTGTTGAAAAACTGACTTCGGATTTGGGGTTCTTTATTATTAACTTGATTTTAATTAAACATTACAGGAAAAATTGAGGGGAAATGGATGGATAAACGCAATGGTGACGCGGTTTTCATAGCTCCAAATGATGTTGTAAAAGTGACCACTATGAATCACGTCATTGAAGTTCAGCATATGGAGAAGATTAACCGGAAAAATAATATCAAAAAATT
>NZ_JBHZDH010000119.1:0-1875 GCF_042755925.1 Lysinibacillus sp. NPDC059133
AAAGATGTTTTTAGTTGTTAAAATGTTTTTTTTTTTAATCGATAACAGACTTATACGCCCGTAACACTTATTTGTTTGTTTTATCGACCCCGTTTAAAACCTCCCACGTGCCCATATGAACGGTTCCAGCGTTCCCGATACCTTTTATACCAAACAGGTTATTTGCACGCGTAGCAAGCCCGGATTTGCCCCAATTTGACTCATGTATGGCTTGTGCTGTGATAACTGAAGGTAAAACTCGACTTACACCGTATAATTTTTGTGCTTCACTTGCAACATTCTCCATGAAACTCATTCTTTTACACTCTCCCTCATTTGTTGTCTCATTTCATTTATTTGTTCGTCTGAAGCGGATTCAATCCATAGTTTTCTATCCTTCTGAAATTGCGCCCGCCAATATCCCGGCGGCTGTACGGTTGTCGCATTATCCGGTACGGAATCAGCCGGAACAATTTCAGGATAGTCGAAGATGAAATCCGAATCATATACGAATACTTGTATCATTTCCATTGCTCCAACCCTCCTAGTAAGGCACTGCCGCGTCTAATGACCAACTGGACACGGCGGACTGATTGTTTCCTGAAAAGCCGACAAACGCCAGTTTACCGTCAGTGTTGATATAAAATTTTGTGAAGCCTGTCGTTCCGTATGCTGTTGCCATGACCGCCTTTTTGTCTGACGGTGAATATGACGCGGGCAATTGTGCAAAGTCAACGCCGAGGTCACACGCCACGTCACCTTTTAGCATGAGGATGTTTCCCCAGCGGGTATACTGCGGTGTTCTTCCTGACGCCTTTGCTCCATTCAATAACGGAAGGTTATACCATGTGAGCGCCATAAAATCATTTTGTGTAAACAGCTGTCGCCAACCCCTGAATACATTGTCAGTGTGTATAACACCAATCCATGACGTATTATCATAGGAACGTGTCAGAACCAATTTCCGCAGACCGTTTGGCGCTGGTAGAATGTCGAGATAGTACCAAGAAGCGTCACCCGGTAACGGTAGTTGATTCCATCCTGTCCCATAATAAAAACCGGGTGGTGCGGTGAATATGCTGTCAGCTGAAGCCAACCGTTTCCGCATTCCTTCAGCATCCGTTAATGCATATTTCTGTGAGAAGTTTTGAACCCCGATAACATCCTGAAGCGATAGATTCGTTGTCTGTAAATCCTTTTGCAGCTGTGTCGCATCCGTAGCAGCTTGATTCCATTTCAAACGTTCAGAATCCGAGACGTGAGGTTTAGCATTTGCGATATGGTTCTTCAGGTTTGTTTCTGATGTCGTCACCCTGTCACTCAGACCGTCCCACTTGGTACGGTCTTCAGACGATACGTGTTTGGTCGTGTCCTTTACATGAGCGTCCAAGACTCGGCCGAATGAATCAACGTCAGCCTTCATACTTTGAATTTGTTGGTCAGTTGCACCAGTTGACCCACCGTCCGCGGTATCCTCTAACGCTTGGACTTTTTGCTGAAGCGTCAGAATATCGTTCTTTATCTCATCTGACACGTCCATATGGTCAACGGTGTCCTGAAGCTTTGCCATCTTGTCTTTTAAATCTGAAATACTTGTTTTGACGCCTGTATCATCATAGGGCGGCGTCCGCCTTGACCCGATTTCAATCAATTCGGACACCTCCACGATTGTGACGACTGTCTCAGTATCAGCGACTAGGTACACGTCAGGGCTTTGGCTATGAACCTTAAATGTTAGCGGGCTGTCGTTAGACGTGAGCGGCGCACCTGTAGTCGTCTCGACACCCTGCTTACCCCAATAAATGACACCCGAGTTAGGCGGGTAGATCGTCAACTCTCGGCGGTTTGTCAGTTTGCTAGAACCTGACTTTGCCATTACAGGCGTGACGCCTACAC
>NZ_JBHZDH010000120.1:0-1668 GCF_042755925.1 Lysinibacillus sp. NPDC059133
AAATAAAGTACAAGTTCTTGGTATTTGTTCTCGCAAGTATGGCAGTCCTGAACGTTGACAAGGTAAAACAAATCATGGGAGGTCTTGTGGATGGTTAACAAGTTTTTTGACGTGATTGCGGGTATCGGGATTCTCATTGGTATTTATCTGTTCCTGAAAAATGCCAAGTCTACGACTTCCATTATCAGCACAATCGCGAGCAATTCAATTTCAGGCATCAAAGTATTACAAGGGAGGTAAGGCGGCATGATGGAAGGCTATCACCTTCAAAACCGGGTTCATGCGCTTCAGGAGCTTTCACGTCCAGTGGAGCTACCTGACGCGCAGCTAGGTATTGGAGACGCTGAAGAATTACGCCCAACACATGCCAACTTCATTTACCCGATGGTTCCGAAAGAAGCATTGATCGACAAAGTAACAAACATGAGTATTGAGAAAGCGACAGTCGATCTAAACGGAAATCAGGTAGATGAAGAAAACTTCCCTAAGAATCATTATTTCGGTGATCCGATAGGAGGCTTATATTGGTATGGCGGAATTTGAACAAGTCGGTCATGAATCCGGGGGTCATTCCCCGGGTAAAAAGAAATTCCAATTAAACAAAAAGAATATTGTCATTATCGGGTCGGTTGCAATTGGGGTCTTTCTATTAGTCTCCCTTGTGACGCGTGGGCGTCCTGCTGAGGAAGAACAGTACGTGACTTCTGAAGCATTAGAGGGTGATTACTTGGATGGCAATCCTATGAATTCAAGCTTGGTTCAGGCACAGCTACAAAACAATCAATCTCTCATTGAAGGTAGCGTTGATACAGCCTTAAACAACTTTGCAAATGAATTGGGGCAGAACCAAGAATCATTTAAGTCAGATGTAATCGACACCATTACCGATATTGGCAAGGAAAACAAAACGTATGTTGACCAAGTAAAGGACAGCATTTCAAAACAGCTTGCCGATCAAGCGAAGAAATACAGCAACTTGGAAACAGAAAATGACCAGCTTCATAAAGAACTGGAAAAGCTGAAGAACGCGAAACCGTCAACACCAGCCAAAACGACAACACCTGCTAAAAAACCGTAACCCCCGGATAAAAAGCCATCGCCAGCGAAAAAACCGTCTACACCAAAATACAAAACGGTGACGGTGAAAAAAGGTGACACGTTGTCAGAATTGACGCAGAAATATGGTAAGGGTGGTACAAAAGCCGCGTATATGGAAACAGCCAAGTTTAACAAACTCAAAGACCCGAACAAAATTAAACCGGGTCAGAAAATCAAAATCCTGACAAAGTAGGTGGAAGTATGGGCGTAAATATAAAGCCGTTTATCAAAGACGCGCAAGCCATACAGAAAGAAACTGGCATCCCTGCATCCATCATACTGGGTCAAATCATGTTAGAATCAGGCGGTTCAAACCCGGGCGGATTGTCCGGGCTTGCCTACTACTCTAAGAACCTATTTGGAATAAAGGGAAGAGGTACAGCAGGAAGTGCCACGATGGGTACGACCGAAGTATATAACGGTAAGACCTATCACGTGAAGGATGGCTTTGCAAAGTACAACAGCTATCAAGATTCCATACGCGCCCACGCGGAACTATTATCCTTTCCTCCGTTTCTGCAAGTTGTTTGCCACCAAAACTGAATAAATAAAAAGCACAAAGCTATCCTC
>NZ_JBHZDH010000121.1:0-1446 GCF_042755925.1 Lysinibacillus sp. NPDC059133
TGAAGTGACCCCTAAAAGTTAGACACGGTTATTTCATTAGGCAGCTTGTATAAAATGAGTTCGGTATTGCACCGGACTCATTTTTAATTTTGCCTTCATCCGTTTCGTATTGTAGTATTCAATATATTTTTCTAGTTCTATTTTAAAATGCTCTACACTTTCAAATTCCTTCAAGTAGAGGAATTCCGACTTCATAATTCCAAAGAAATTCTCCATCACAGAGTTGTCGTAACAGTTTCCTTTACGAGACATACTCTGCACAATTCCTCTTGATTGAAGTCTTTTACGATACTTTTCCATTTGATAGTGCCAGCCCTGATCTGAATGCATGAGTAGCTGGTGGTCCTCTGGTAAGTATTCTAAAGCTTTTTCTAACATATCTGAAACAAGTGAATAGGTAGGCCTTGAACCAATTGTATACGTGATAATTTCACCATTAAATAAATCTAAAACAGGCGATAAATAAAGCTTCTCTCCGAATAATTTAAATTCTGTAATATCCGTTACCCATTTCTCATTTGGCGCTTCCGCTGTAAAGTTGCGGTCTAAAATATTTGGCGCAATTTTACCCACTGAGCCTTTATATGATTTATATTTTTTCATACGCACGAGGCACTTTAAACCGAGCTCTTTCAAAATGCGCTGAACTTTTTTATGATTTACTTTCTGCCCACGATTCGCTAACTCATCACGTATACGACGGTAGCCATAACGACCTTCATGTTCTTCGTAAATCGCTTCGATTTCTGCTTTTAAATCGGCATCTGGATCCGGTAAATCTAACTTTTTTGCCATATCATAAAATGTACTACGCGGAATTCCTGCATACGTCACAAGTGCTTTCACCGAATATTTATGCCTTAATTCACAGATGACTTTTACTTTGTCTTTTGTGGTAATTTTTCCTTGTTTTGAACTAAGGCATTCAACTTTTTTAAATACTCGTTTTCCATTTCGAGTTGTTTAATACGCGCTTGAAGTGCTTCTGTAGAGCCTTCTACTGCTGCTTGTTTTGATTGTGTATTCGAATCTTTTTTCATGAATGGACGCCCCTTTTTCTTTGACTGAAGGGCATCCACTCCATGTGTTTCGAGTTGTTTTTTCCAAACAATAATCGTTGAAGGGGCAGATATATTAAAAATAGCTGCAGTTTCAATAGTAGATGTACCGAATTCAGTCATGTAATTAAGTACATCTAGTTTAAACTCTCGTGTATAAATTGTACATTGTTTAATAAATGCGTCTACACCGTTATATTCAAATTGTTTGACCCATTTTTGGATTGCTTTATGATTTACACCAATAGATTTTCCAATTGTTCGATAACTCTCATTACCATTTAAATATCGAGCAACAGCTTGTAATTTTTCTTCTGCACTAAATTTAGCCATAGAAAAACTGCACCTCCAATTGTTAGATTGTGTCTAACAATTGGGGTGCAGTTCA
>NZ_JBHZDH010000122.1:0-1417 GCF_042755925.1 Lysinibacillus sp. NPDC059133
TAATATGGTACCTGTAGTTAGGACACTTGAAAAAGAGTGTGCTAACTGCGGGTATTTTTTATATACTAGACTTTCAAGATTAAAGGACGAACTAGGGGCTACTATGAGTAAAATTATATTTTCAACAAAACAGATACTACAACTTCAAAAAAATCCAAACGTACAACAGGTTAGCGAACGTACGATTACCTATACAGATACATTTAAGAGTCAATTCATTGATGAATACTTCGCAGGGAAAACACCGAGACAAATTTTTAAGGAATATGGCTTTGATGAAGAGATAATCGGGATCAAACGTATTGAACAATCAGCATTTCGTTGGCGTAAAGCATATGAAAAGAACGGCTTAATTGGCTTAACGGATACACGCAAATCTGGATCAGGTAGACCGATTAAACGCGAATTAACAGCGGCAGAAGTCATTGAAAGACAAGCTGCACGCATTCAACTATTGGAGGGGCAAGTAGATTTACTAAAAAAGCTCGAAGCGACAGAAAGGAGGCTGCTAAACGACAGCCAAAAACTAAGCACAAATAAGGTCTTTCAACTCATTTCAGATACGCTCACTCAGTTTCCATTTAAACGGATGGTGACGTATTTTTGTGACCTCTTAAAGGTTTCTCGCTCAGGCTATTATAGCTATTTACAGGCGAGTGATGTGCGAGCAGTGAGAGAACAGAAGGATTTAAAGGCACGCGATATGATTTTAAAAGCCTTTGATCGTCGTGGTTATAAGAAAGGCTCTCGTTCGATTAAAATGACACTCGAGCAGGATTTTCAATGTGTGATGAGCCGTAAAAAAATCCAGCGTATTATGCGCAAGTACGGGATTGTCTGCCCGCATCGTAAACCGAATCCATATAAACAAATGGCGAAAGCAACGAAGGAACATCGTGTTGTGCCAAATAAATTAAATCGTGAATTTAAGCAAGGTATCCCCGGGAAAGTATTATTAACGGACATCACCTATGTGCCATATAACGGAAAGTGTATGGCTTATTTGTCGACGATAAAAGATGCCTCGACGAACGAAATTTTAGCGTACCATGTCTCAGACCGAATCACGCTCGAAATCGCTACGGAAACGATTGAAAAATTGATCCGTAATAAGCGCGTTCTTCTTCATCCAGAGGCCTTTATCCATTCAGATCAAGGGGTTCACTATACAAGTCCACGCTATCAAACGCTCTTAAAAAAACATGGCTTAGGTCAATCGATGTCACGCCGAGGAAACTGTTGGGACAATGCGCCACAGGAATCGTTTTTCGGTCATTTTAAAGACGAAGTAGACTTTAGCTCCTTGAAGACACTTGAGGAACTAAAAGCGAAAATCAATCACTACATGGTCTATTACAATAATTATCGTTATCAATGGAATCTAAAAAGGATGGCTCCTGTGCAATACAGAAACCAT
>NZ_JBHZDH010000123.1:0-1114 GCF_042755925.1 Lysinibacillus sp. NPDC059133
TCATGCGCTTGCACGCTCAAGAGCACCCCTTCTCCCGAAGTTACGGGGTCATTTTGCCGAGTTCCTTAACGAGAGTTCTCTCGCACACCTTAGGATTCTCTCCTCGACTACCTGTGTCGGTTTGCGGTACGGGCACCTCTCACCTCGATAGAGGCTTTTCTTGGCAGTGTGAAATCAGGAACTTCGTCCATACGGACTCGCCATCACAGCTCAACGTTATAGTGTGCGGATTTGCCTACACACACGCCTTACTGCTTGGACGCGCATATCCAACAGCGCGCTTACCCTATCCTACTGCGTCCCCCCATTTCTCAAACGGTGAGGAGGTGGTACAGGAATATCAACCTGTTGTCCATCGCCTACGCCTATCGGCCTCGGCTTAGGTCCCGACTAACCCTGAGCGGACGAGCCTTCCTCAGGAAACCTTAGTCATACGGTGGACGGGATTCTCACCCGTCTTTCGCTACTCATACCGGCATTCTCACTTCTAAGCGCTCCACCAGTCCTTCCGGTCTGACTTCAACGCACTTAGAACGCTCTCCTACCACTGACATCGTAGATGTCAATCCACAGCTTCGGTGAATCGTTTAGCCCCGATACATTTTCGGCGCAGCGTCACTCGACCAGTGAGCTATTACGCACTCTTTAAATGATGGCTGCTTCTAAGCCAACATCCTGGTTGTCTGTGCAACGCCACATCCTTTTCCACTTAACGATTACTTTGGGACCTTAGCTGGTGGTCTGGGCTGTTTCCCTTTTGACTACGGATCTTATCACTCGCAGTCTGACTCCCGTGTATAAATATCTGGCATTCGGAGTTTGTCTGAATTCGGTAAACCGGGATGGCCCCCTAGTCCAAACAGTGCTCTACCTCCAGTATTCTCATCACGAGGCTAGCCCTAAAGCTATTTCGGAGAGAACCAGCTATCTCCAAGTTCGATTGGAATTTCTCCGCTACCCACACCTCATCCCCGCACTTTTCAACGTGCGTGGGTTCGGGCCTCCAGTAAGTGTTACCTCACCTTCACCCTGGACATGGGTAGATCACCTGGTTTCGGGTCTACGACCACGTACTAATTCGCCCTATTCAGACTCGCTTTCGCTGCGGCTCCGC
>NZ_JBHZDH010000124.1:0-1108 GCF_042755925.1 Lysinibacillus sp. NPDC059133
CCTTTATGATTCCGTTGCTGTAACCGGCTAGACCGCCCACGTAACTGCTGCCGTTCAGCGTTCCAATTCCGTTGACCTTGATATCTGATATGTTGCCGGTACTGTAACCTACAAGACCGCCTGCATATTGACTGCTGCTACTCAACGCGGTTACTTCACTTACAACGCTTCCCGTTATATCTCCCGCACTGGAACCAACCAAGCCACCGATATAGCTTGTCCCACTCAACGCAGTTACGCCATCCACCGTTACATCCGTTACATTGCCCTTGCTGTATCCAGCCAAGACACCAACATAGTTCTTGCCCTTTACTTCCGCGCCCTCTATCTTGAGGTTCATTATCGTGCCCTTACTGTACCCTAATAGTCCCACATAGTCCTGAGCCGTGAGGTTCAGATTCAAATTCTTGATACTGTGTCCATTGCCGTCCAAAACCCCGGCAAACGGAACAGTCGCTGTCCCTATCGGTGTCCAAGCCACATCTTTAAGATCTATATCCGCCATCAGGCGGTACATCCCGAACAAATCCTTGTTGATATTAACGAGGTCTTCCGCCGTCTTAATTTCCGTATAATTGCCTACGTCCATTTCTGGCGTTTTCAACCCCTGTAGAATCGGATAGCCTTCATCTATTTCCCAAATACTCTCAAAGTTCCATCCGGTATAAGTCGCCGCCTTCTTCATATCAGCGGTTGCACGCCCTTCGGCTTTTGCCATATTCCCTGATATGGTGCTGTCAAAGTAGCTGTTTGTTACTGTCCCGTTATTGTGGAAGCCGTTTGTGTTGCTGGCCGTAGAGTAACTGTTTTCCACCTTACCGGAAGAAAGATACCCGACAAATCCCGCCGTGTCTCTTCCTGCCGCCACATTGCCCAGCGAGAAGCTGTTGCGGATTACGCTGTTGGATCCAGAGAGATACCCTGCAAATCCGCCGAGGTAGCTCGTACCGTCAACATTTCCAGTGGCGTAGCATTGCTCAATCGTTCCTGAGCTCATATATCCAACAAAGCCACCCACATAGCTAGAACCTTTCACCGCATCAGTGGCGTAAGATTTCTTTATTACGCCCCCATTCATATATCCAACAAAGCCGCCTACATTGCTATC
>NZ_JBHZDH010000125.1:0-1063 GCF_042755925.1 Lysinibacillus sp. NPDC059133
AAGCTTCACATCGCTTCATTCTTGAAATTATTACTGTTTGCGCAGCTAAATGAAACCGAAAGTCTACGTGCCATTAGTGACACGCTGTTATCAGATGACTTACAAAAAGCAACGTATTTAGAGTCCATCAGCTTTTCGCAGTTAGGTCGGCGATTAAATCGAGTGCCAACTGAGTTTTTCCAACAGATTTTTCTAGACTTAGTCGGGCAAATTCATGAGAAAACGCATTTTGAACAGAGCCGAAAAACCACAACACCACTGAAAATCATTGATTCCAGCACACTGCCATTGAACTTAAACAACCATAGATGGGCTGAATTCCGTAAAACAAAATCAGGGGTAAAGTTACATTTGCGCCTTGTTTACCTAGAAAAAGGTTGTTCGTACCCTGATAAAGCGGTGCTGACGAATGCGAAAGAACATGATCGTGGTCAGCTTGAAATTCTCGTTGATGACAAGGAGTGCATGTACGTTTTTGACCGAGGCTACCTAGATTATGAACGCTTTGACCGCATGACAGATGACGGATTTTTCTTTGTCTCACGCTTACGAAAAAACGCCGTAATACGTGTGATTGAATCATTTGAAGTACCTGAACAGTCAGCGGTGTTATCGGATGAAATGATTCTGATTGGCACCACGCAAAATCGTACTGAAAATGTATTTCGCCGTATCGAAGTACTGGATCCAAACGGTAAAGAGCTACATCTGATGACGAATCGTTTTGATTTAAGTGCAGATGAAGTCGCTGAACTGTATAAGTCACGCTGGGCAATCGAACTTTTTTTTAAGTGGATGAAGCAGCATCTGAACATTAAAAAGTTCTACGGGCAAAGCGAGCAAGCTGTGCATAATCAGGTGTACATTGCGATGATTGTTTACTGCTTAAACGTACTAGCACAGCTTCACACAAACAGTTCACGGACGTACTTACAAATTAGTAGGTACTTAAAAGCAACACTATGGAAACCGGCACGTATTTGGCTTCGAGAAATCGAAGGAAATACGGTACCATAAGGATTTTGAACTGTCAGTTGTCCCAGCCAAAGGTTATAGTAAAAAA
>NZ_JBHZDH010000126.1:0-1008 GCF_042755925.1 Lysinibacillus sp. NPDC059133
TTTCAAATAATGCTTTCGATGATTCAACTTCTCAAGAATTGATATTAAATATTGCTGCGCCTCTTCTAAAGAGGTAAATGTATCCTGGTGCGCAAATGCTTTTCTACGAATGAATTCCACACTTAGCTCTACATGGCCCTTTTCATTTCCTTTACGTGGCTGACAGAGTCTAATTTGAAAATGATAATGAAGTGGAATGCTTTTCATACCATCGGTAATGAACCGGTCATTGCCAATAAAGTTTTTCACAACTGTACGCATGTTGTCATACGTAAAGACGTTTGGCACAAACCCTAGATGTTCAATACATTTCACATGGGCATCTTGTACACAAACCATCGTTTCGGATTCATAGAGACGTGCATAGCGCTCGTTACTATAAGCCAATGTAAATACCGCTAACGAAAAGCTTCTTAGCTTTCCATCAATGAACAGCTTCACTTCGCCCCAATCAAATTCAATCTCTCGGCCTACAGCTGGGTCTTGGCGAATATAGACTTCCTTCTTTCGTTGCTCTTCATGATTAACGAAGTTGCGAACGGTCGTATAACCAATGGTGAATCCTTCATCTAAAAGCTTTTCATGCATATCAATGATTTTCAACTGTTGCTTATGCATATTTAATTCACGCTTCTGTTCATTTTGCTTCATCATCTGACGAAGACGTTTCTTGACAGTGTTTGTTAAAACTTCTTTTTTTCCTTTTCGCTTTTTATATGCCGGAGGCGTTACATAGTTGTCCGTAATCGGTAAATCTCTTGTATCTTGCTGTCTCGCAGCGAGATCCTGTTCAATTTATTTTTTGACTGTGTTACGTGACATCTTAAGCTTTTCCGCAATTTTACGTTGGCTTGTATTGTGCTGATGATATTCAATCAACACCAGCTGTTTTTTTTCCAAACTGATCACCTCTATATCCTCCTAACTATTTAAAGTTAGGATTATTTTGATATAAAGTGGCTCTCATTTCAATTGCGTTGGTGGCTCAGTTTTAGCTTAACAAATACA